>NZ_JBJUSF010000019.1:0-43697 GCF_046098195.1 Streptococcus sp. ST14 | reverse complement strand
TATCAAAAAAGAAAGGACGAAATTTGTCCTTTCTCGAGCTTAGCTTTTCATCAACCCACTACAGTTGACAAAGAGCCAATTTTTATGGTTTTGATAAAAGAATGGTTGTTTGTTTCGACAGCTCTTCAAATGTTTCCTGACTCAGTTTGGCATCTGAAACGATGGTATCAATCTCTGAGATATTGTAGAACGTGTAAAAATCAAACTTATTAAACTTACTGTGGTCTGCCAGTAAGTATTTTTTATTGGCATTGTTCAAGGCGATTCGTTGTACCTCGCCCTCTTCTTCACTGAAAGTAGCAATTGCCTTATCCTTAATACCATTACAGCTTACAAAAGCTTTAGAAAACTGAAGATTGGCTAAATCCTGCAGGGTAAGTGTCCCTACAAAAGCACCAGTGATGGAGCGATAGTTTCCACCAATCAAGATCAAATCTGTTAGTTTTCGTTCGTTTAGGATGAGAAAAACGGGAAGACTGTTTGTTACAACACGAATGTTATCGATAGGGAGCTCACGAGCAAAACACTCCAAGGTTGTTCCTGGACCGATAAAAATGGTTTCTCCTTCGTCAATCAAACGACCTGCAAAACGACTAATTTCTTGTTTTTCAGCAATCTGTAAGCCTTGTTTTTCAACGTTTGAGCGTTCGTTGTTTAAGAGAGAGCCTGTACGAAGTTTTTCAGCACCACCATGCACACGAACCAGCAAATCCTTATCTGCCAATTCTTGTAAGTAGCGACGAGCTGTCATATCTGATACATCCAGACGCGTCATGATTTCTTTTACAGTAATAGTTCCCTTTGTATTTACTGTTTCTAGAATATTATCTAGTTTCTCTTGCTTTAGCATCCTTATCACCTCGATTTCTACTATCATTATCTTACCATAAAACGCTCAATATATCAAATGGAAAAAAACAAAATAAAACAAAAAACAAAAATATCATGGTTGTTTTAAACAAACCATGATATTTTGAATGATTGGCCAAATTAGTCTAAACCGTAGTTGTAATCCTCGTCTTGCATGGCTTCAACTTCACCAAGTAGGTAACCATTTCCAACTTGAGAGAAGAAGTCGTGGTTGGAAGTTCCTGTTGAAATACCGTTCATAACGATTGGGTTGACATCTTCAGCTGAATCTGGGAAAAGTGGATCTTGTCCCATGTTCATGAGAGCTTTATTGGCATTGTAGCGAAGGAAGGTTTTAACCTCTTCAGTCCAACCAACACCGTCATAAAGACTCTCTGTGTAGCCTTCTTCATTTTCATAAAGAGTATAGAGTAGGTCGTACATCCATTCTTTGAGTTTTTCTTGCTCTTCTTCAGGCAATTCATTGAAACCAAGTTGGAATTTGTAACCAATGTAGGTTCCGTGAACAGACTCGTCACGAATAATCAATTTAATGATTTCTGCAACGTTGGCTAGTTTGTTGTTACCGAGATAGTAGAGGGGAGTGAAGAAACCAGAGTAGAAGAGGAAGGTTTCGAGGAAGACGCTGGCAACTTTCTTTTCAAGTGGGCTGCCGTTTAGGTAGATTTCGTTGACAATCTCAGCCTTCTTTTGTAGGTAAGGATTGGTATTGGTCCATTCGAAAATTTCTTCAATCTCAGCCTTAGTATTCAAGGTAGAAAAGATTGATGAGTAAGATTTAGCGTGGACAGATTCCATAAATTGGATGTTATTGAAAACAGCTTCCTCATGTGGTGTACGGATGTCTGCGCGAAGGGCTTGAACCCCAGTTTCAGATTGCATAGTGTCAAGAAGGGTTAAACCACCAAAAACTTTTCCGACCAAGTCTTTCTCTTTGTTAGATAGCTTTCTCCAGTCATCCAAGTCGTTTGATAAGGGAATACGTGTATCGAGCCAAAATTGCTCCGTCAGTTTTTCCCAAGTTGATTTGTCGATGACATCTTCGATGGCATTCCAGTTAATGGCTTTGTAGTAAGTTTCCATTTAAAATCTCTTTCTGTGTTTAGTATTGCGAACTCACAATTATTTCTACTTTACCATAATTCTATAGGAGTATCGCACAAAAAGTCGGAAGCCCGACTTTTAAAATGTTACATAAATTATGTTATGACATAGTAGATTTGATTTTATCTGTGCTGCTTAGGGAAAAATAATGTTTCTATGCTAGAAACTAAATCACACAGCTTTCACATTGGTTGGCGCCGACTTCTCCACCGTCATCTGTAAAGGTACGGACGTAGTAGATAGACTTGATTCCCTTGTTAAAGGCATAGTTACGAAGGATGGACAAGTCACGTGTCGTTTGTTTATTTTCCCTCTTCCATTCGTAAAGGCCTTTTGGAATGTCACTACGCATGAAGAGAGTGAGTGAAAGTCCTTGATCCACGTGTTCAGTCGCAGCAGCGTAAACATCGATGACTTTACGCATATCCATATCGTAGGCAGAAGTGTAGTAAGGAATGGTTTCTGTAGACAAGCCAGCAGCAGGGTAGTAGATTTTACCAATTTTCTTCTCTTGGCGTTCTTCGATACGTTGCGTAATCGGGTGGATAGAAGCAGAAACGTCGTTGATATAGCTGATAGAACCATTTGGCGCTACAGCAAGGCGATTTTGGTGGTAAAGACCATCTTCTTGAACCTTGTCGCGAAGTTCAGCCCAATCAGCAACACCAGGGATAAAGACATTTTTGAAGAGTTCTTTAACACGGTCTGATGTTGGAACAAATTCACCAGTTACATACTTGTCAAAGTAACTTCCGTTAGCATAGTCTGATTTTTCAAAGTTGTGGAAGGTAATACCACGTTCACGCGCAATATTGTTTGACTCTACCAAGGTCCAGTAGTTCATAAGCATAAAGTAGATGCTTGTAAATTCAACAGACTCAGGTGAACCATATTCAATGAGTTGTTGGGCAAGGTAGCTGTGCAGTCCCATGGCACCGAGACCAAAGGTGTGGGCTTGGCTATTTCCATGGTCAATCGTTGGTACAGCTACGATATGTGAACTATCTGTAACGAAAGTAAGGGCACGAACCATAGCACGGATAGAACGACCAAAATCAGGTGAAGTCATCATGTTAACCACGTTGGTTGAACCCAGGTTACATGAAACATCTGTTCCCATTTGAAGGAATTCTTGAGCATCGTTGATCAAGCTTGGTTCTTGAACTTGAAGAATCTCAGAACACAAGTTACTCATGATAATCTTTCCATCAACAGGATTTGCACGGTTAGCCGTATCTATGTTGACTACATAAGGATAGCCAGACTCTTGTTGCAATTTAGAGATTTCAGTTTCCAAATCCCGCGCCTTGATTTTTGTCTTGCGAATATTTGGATTTGCGACCAATTCATCGTATTTTTCAGTAATGTCGATGTAATTGAATGGCACACCGTATTCTTTTTCTACAGAGTAAGGGCTGAAGAGGTACATTTCTTCATTTTTACGAGCCAATTCGTAGAATTTATCAGGTACTACAACACCAAGTGATAGAGTCTTGACACGTACTTTTTCATCAGCGTTTTCTTTCTTAGTTGAAAGGAAAGCGATGATATCTGGGTGAAAGACGTTGAGGTAGACAACACCGGCACCTTGACGTTGCCCCAATTGGTTGGAGTAAGAGAAGCTGTCTTCAAAAAGCTTCATAACAGGAACGACACCTGAAGCAGCTCCTTCATAGCCTTTGATAGGTGCACCAGCTTCACGAAGGTTGCTGAGGGTAATTCCCACACCACCACCAATACGTGAAAGTTGAAGAGCTGAGTTGATAGAACGTCCGATAGAGTTCATATCATCCGTCACTTGGATTAGGAAACAAGATACCAACTCCCCACGACGAGCACGTCCAGCATTCAAGAAGGAAGGAGTAGCAGGTTGGTAGCGTTGGTGGATGATTTCATTGGCAATATCGATTGCAACAGCTTCATTCCCATCAGCGAAATAAAGGGCGTTGAAGAAGACACGGTCTTCCATATTTTCAAGATAGTATTCACCGTCATTAGTCTTTAAGGCATATTGATTGTAAAATTTATAAGCTGCCATGAATGACTTGAATTGGAAGTTTTGGTCTTTGATAAATTGAGCCAATTCTTCCAAGAACTCTGGACGGTATTTCTTGATAAAGGCTGTTTCGATGTAGTTGTGTTCAATGAGGTAATTGATTTTGTCTTTGATTGAATCAAAAACCATAGTGTTTGGAACTACATTTTCTTTAAAGAAAGCATCCAAGGCTTCCTTATCTTTATGAAGCATGATTTGTCCATTAACAGGACGGTTAATTTCGTTATTAAGACGGAAGTAAGTCACGTCTTCAAGATGTTTTAATCCCATAAAATTTCCCTTATCTAATTACAAAAGAAAGGCTTCTAAGTTAGCCCTAAAAGCAGTTTCTTCTGGATGATGTACTAAGATTATGCTAATTGTTTCAGTTTTCCTGGTTGGAAGCCTGAAAAGACCTCAGTTGGTGTTTGGATAACAGGAGCAGCGCTGAAACCCAGCTCTTTAACTTGATCGACGTACTCAGGTTGCTCGTCGAGATTGATCTCACGATAAGCGACATTGTTGCTGTCCAAGAAACGCTTGGTCATCTTACATTGGACACAGTTGTTTTTAGAATAAACGGTTACCATTTTCGTAACTCCTCTTTCAAAATAGATTACTTTCTTAGTATATCAGAAAAAAAAACTTTGTCAAACTTTTTAAACTAAATCTTGTGCTAAAAAGTTACAGTTTTAAAAACAAAGCACAAGATATAGTGTTTTGTCAGAGTGTAAAATTGGGTTTTCATTGAACTATCAAAGTTTATCAAAACAAAAAAACTATATACTGTATATTGGTAAGATAAATAGAAGATTTTCAGCAAGTTATCTGAAAGGAAATATAAGAAAGTCCATAAAACACTTGAAAAATAATCTAGAAGGTGATATAATACAGTCTTGTAAGGGTTATCACATATAATCCAAAAAAGAAATAACTAAAGGAGAGTCAAACTATGGCTTCTAAAGATTTCCACGTAGTGGCAGAAACAGGTATTCACGCACGTCCAGCAACATTGTTGGTTCAAACAGCTAGCAAATTTGCTTCAGATATCACTCTTGAATACAAAGGTAAATCAGTAAACCTTAAATCTATCATGGGTGTTATGAGTCTTGGTGTTGGCCAAGGTGCTGACGTTACAATTTCAGCTGAAGGTGCAGATGCTGACGACGCAATCGCTGCTATCACTGAAACTATGGAAAAAGAAGGATTGGCATAAGGAAAATGACAGAAATGCTTAAAGGAATCGCAGCATCTGACGGTGTTGCAGTTGCAAAAGCATATCTACTCGTTCAACCGGATTTGTCATTTGAGACTATTACAGTCGAAGATACAAACGCAGAAGAAGCTCGCCTTGATGCCGCTCTACAAGCATCACAAGACGAGCTTTCTGTTATTCGCGAGAAAGCAGTAGGTACGCTCGGTGAAGAAGCAGCTCAAGTTTTTGACGCTCACTTAATGGTTCTTGCTGACCCTGAAATGATCAGCCAAATCAAGGAAACAATCCGTGCGAAGAAAGTGAATGCAGAAGCAGGTCTGAAAGAAGTAACAGACATGTTTATCACTATCTTTGAAGGCATGGAAGACAACCCATACATGCAAGAACGTGCAGCGGATATCCGCGACGTGACAAAACGTGTATTGGCAAACCTCCTTGGTAAAAAATTGCCAAACCCAGCTTCTATCAATGAAGAAGTAATCGTGATTGCGCATGACTTGACTCCTTCAGATACAGCTCAATTGGACAAAAACTTTGTAAAAGCTTTTGTAACCAACATTGGTGGACGTACAAGCCACTCAGCTATCATGGCGCGTACGCTTGAAATTGCAGCAGTATTGGGTACAAACAATATCACTGAAATCGTTAAAGATGGTGACATTCTTGCCGTTAACGGTATCACAGGTGAAGTTATTATCAACCCAACTGATGAGCAAGCAGCAGAATTCAAGGCTGCTGGTGAAGCTTATGCGAAACAAAAAGCTGAATGGGCTCTCCTGAAAGATGCTAAAACAGTAACAGCTGATGGCAAACACTTTGAATTGGCTGCCAACATCGGTACTCCAAAAGACGTTGAAGGTGTCAATGACAACGGTGCTGAAGCTGTTGGTCTTTACCGTACAGAGTTCTTGTACATGGATTCTCAAGACTTCCCAACAGAAGACGAGCAGTACGAAGCTTACAAGGCTGTACTTGAAGGAATGAACGGTAAACCTGTTGTCGTTCGTACAATGGATATCGGTGGAGATAAGGAGCTTCCTTACTTCGATATGCCTCACGAAATGAACCCATTCCTTGGATTCCGTGCCCTTCGTATCTCTATTTCTGAGACTGGAGATGCTATGTTCCGCACACAAATCCGTGCCCTTCTTCGTGCGTCTGTTCACGGTCAATTGCGTATCATGTTCCCAATGGTTGCGCTCTTGAAAGAATTCCGTGCAGCGAAAGCAGTCTTTGACGAAGAAAAAGCAAACCTTCTTGCTGAAGGTGTTGCAGTTGCGGATAATATCCAAGTTGGTATCATGATCGAAATCCCAGCAGCAGCAATGCTTGCAGACCAATTTGCCAAAGAAGTTGACTTCTTCTCAATTGGTACAAACGACTTGATCCAATACACAATGGCAGCAGACCGTATGAACGAACAAGTTTCATACCTTTACCAACCATACAACCCATCAATCCTACGTTTGATCAACAATGTGATTAAAGCAGCTCACGCTGAAGGTAAATGGGCTGGTATGTGTGGTGAGATGGCTGGTGACCAACAAGCTGTTCCACTTCTTGTCGGAATGGGCTTGGATGAGTTCTCTATGTCAGCAACATCTGTACTTCGTACACGTAGCTTGATGAAGAAACTCGACACAGCTAAGATGGAAGAGTACGCAAACCGTGCCCTTACAGAATGCTCAACAATGGAAGAAGTTCTTGAACTTCAAAAAGAATACGTTAATTTTGATTAATCGAAAAGTCCTTGCAACTTAGTTGCAGGGATTTTTTATATTTTTTAAAGGATTATCAAGATAAACTAGTTAATATGAAGCCTTTCGAAGACAAAGTAGTGGGGCAGAATAAAAAAATACTTAACCGGTTCATAAAACGCTTGACAAGTTGCAAATTTAGGAGTAAACTATTAACCAGTTAAGTAATAGAGAGGAGTTTCTGCAATTTAGAAATGAATTGCAACTAGAAATATCAAATAGAAAGAGAGTTTCGATGAAAATTAATAAGAAATACCTTGCTGGTTCTGCGGCAGCTTTGATTTTAAGTGTCTGTTCTTATGAGTTGGGACTTTATCAAGCTAGAACGGTTAAGGGAAATAATCGTGTTTCCTATATAGATGGAAAACAAGCGACGCAAAAAACGGAGAATTTGACTCCTGATGAGGTTAGCAAGCGTGAAGGAATCAATGCGGAGCAAATCGTCATCAAGATAACAGACCAAGGCTATGTCACTTCACATGGCGACCACTATCATTATTACAATGGTAAGGTTCCTTATGATGCTATTATCAGTGAAGAACTGCTGATGAAAGATCCGAATTATCAGTTGAAGGATTCAGACATTGTCAATGAAATCAAGGGTGGCTATGTGATTAAGGTAGATGGAAAATACTATGTTTACCTTAAGGATGCAGCCCATGCCGATAATGTCCGTACAAAAGAAGAAATCAATCGGCAAAAACAAGAACATAGTCAGCATCGTGAAGGTGGGACTCCAAGAAACGATAGTGCTGTTGCCTTGGCACGTTCGCAAGGACGTTATACTACAGATGATGGTTATATCTTTAATGCTTCTGATATTATAGAGGATACTGGTGATGCTTATATCGTTCCTCATGGCGATCATTACCATTACATTCCTAAGAGTGAGTTATCAGCCAGCGAGTTGGCTGCTGCAGAAGCCTTCCTATCTGGTCGGGGAAATCTGTCAAGTTCAAGAACCTATCGCCGACAAAATAGCGATAACACTCCAGGAACAAACTGGGTACCTTCTGTAAGCAATCAGGGAACTACCAATACTAACACAAGTAACAACAGCAATACTAACAGTCAAGCAAGTCAAAGTGATGAGGGTATTGATAGCCTTCTAAAACAACTTTATGCCTTGCCACTCAGTCAACGACACGTGGAATCTGATGGCCTTGTCTTTGATCCGGCGCAGATTACAAGTCGAACAGCTAGAGGAGTTGCTGTACCTCATGGTGACCATTACCATTTTATCCCTTACGAACAAATGTCTGAATTGGAAGAACGAATCGCTCGCGTCATCCCGCTTCGTTATCGTTCAAACCATTGGGTACCGGATTCAAGACCAGAAGAACCAAGTCCACAACCGACTCCGGAACCTAGTCCAAGACCGCAACCTGCACCAACTCCTCAACCAACTCCAAGCAATCCAATTGATGAAAAATTGGTTAAACAGGTGATTCGAAAAGTAGCTGATGGCTATGTATTTGAGGAGAATGGAATCTCTCGTTATATTCCTGCCAAGGAACTTTCAGCAGAAACTGCTGCAGCCATTGATAGCAAACTAGCCAATCAAAAAAGTTTAGCTCATAAGCTAGGTCCTAAGAAAACCAACCTCCCATCAAGTGATCGAGGATTTTACAATAAGGCTTATGATTTACTAGCAAGAGTTCATCAAGACTTACTTGATAATAAAGGGCGACAAACTGATTTTGAGGCTTTGGATAAACTCTTGGAACGTCTCAATGATGTCTCAAGCGATAAAGTCAAGTTAGTTGATGATATTCTTACCTTCCTAGCACCGATTCGTCATCCAGAACGTCTAGGGAAACCAAATGCGCAAATTGCTTATACTGATGATGAGATTCAAGTAGCCAAGTTGGCAGGTAAGTATACAACAGAAGACGGTTATATCTTTGATCCTCGTGATATCACAAGTGATGAGGGGGATGCTTATGTAACTCCTCATATGACCCACAGTCATTGGATTAAGAAAGATAGTTTGTCTGAAGCTGAAAGAGCGGCAGCCCAGGCTTATGCTAAAGAGAAAGGTTTAACGCCTCCTTCGACAGACCATCAGAATTCAGGAAATACTGAGGCTAAGGGAGCAGAAGCTATCTACAACCGCGTGAAAGCAGCCAAGAAGGTGCCACTTAATCGTATGCCTTACAATCTCCAACATACTGTGGAAGTCAAAAACGGAAGCTTGATTATTCCTCATTATGACCATTATCATAACATCAAATTTGAGTGGTTTGACGAAGGACTTTATGAGGCACCTAAGGGGTATAGTCTAGAAGATCTCTTTGCGACTGTCAAGTACTATGTCGAACATCCAAACGAACGTCCGCATTCAGATAGTGGTTGGGGGAATGCAAGTGACCATGTTCAAAGAAACCAAAATGGTCAAGCTGATACCAATCAAACGGAAAAACCATCAGAGGAGAAACCTCGGACAGACAAACCTGAGGAAGAAAAGCCACGCGAAGAGAAGCCTCAAAGTGAGAAACCAGAATCTCCAAAACCAACTGAGGAGCCAGAAGAAGAATCACCAGAGGAACCAGAAGAACCTCAGGTTGAAACTGAAAAGGTTGAAGAAAAACTGAGAGAGGCTGAAGAGCTACTTGCAAAGATCCAAGATCCCATTATCAAGTCCAATGCCAAAGAAACTCTCACTGGCTTAAAAAATAACCTGCTATTTGGTGCTCAGGATAACAATACCATTATGGCTGATGCTGAAAAGTTGTTGGCTTTATTAAAGGAGAGCAAGTAAAGGTAGAAGCATTTTCTAGATCCTAAAAACAGGATAGGAGATCTAGAAAAGATAAAATCGAAAATGAGAATAGAATGTAAGTTCTAATTCTCATTTTTTTCATGAAAATATGCAAAATATCTTGACATATAGTGTAAATAAAGATAAACTATTTACTAGTTAATTAAATGGTTAAATACTAGTTAAGGAGTAATGATGAAAAAAAGAACAATTCTACTATTAATGGCAAGTCTGTTGATTCTTGTCTTAGGAGCATGTAGCCAAAAAGAAAAACAAGAAGCAAAAGGGATGAAGATTGTCACAAGTTTTTACCCAATCTATGCCATGGTCAAAGAGGTATCAGGGGACTTGAATGATGTACGGATGATTCAGTCAAGTAGTGGGATTCACTCCTTTGAACCGTCAGCAAATGACATTGCTGCTATTTATGACGCGGATGTCTTTGTCTACCATTCTCATACGCTCGAATCTTGGGCTGGAAGTCTAGATCCTAACTTGAAAAACTCAAAAGTTAAGGTTTTAGAAGCTTCTGAAGGAATGACCTTGGAGCGTGTTCCAGGTTTAGAAGATGTAGAAGCTGGTGACGGTATTGATGAAAAAACACTCTACGACCCTCACACTTGGTTAGATCCAGAAAAAGCTGGCGAAGAAGCTCAGATTATCGCTGACAAACTTTCGGAGATTGATAGTGCTAATAAGGAAACGTATCAAAAGAATGCTAAAAACTTTATCGCTAAAGCCCAAGAATTGACTAAGAAGTACCAGCCTATTTTTGAAAAAGCGAGTCAAAAGACCTTTGTTACACAACACACAGCCTTTTCTTATCTCGCTAAACGCTTTGGTTTGAAACAACTTGGTATAGCAGGGATTTCCCCTGAACAAGAGCCAAGTCCGAGACAACTAACAGAAATTCAAGAATTCGTTAAGACCTATAAGGTTAAAACCATCTTTACTGAGAGCAATGCTTCTTCTAAAGTCGCTGAAACCTTGGTCAAATCAACAGGAGTTAGCCTAAAGACACTCAATCCTTTAGAAGCAGATCCTGAAAATGACAAAACTTACTTAGAAAATCTAGAAGAAAACATGAATGTTCTTGCAGAAGAATTAAAATGAGGAAATTATGAAAATCAATAAAAAATATCTAGCAGGTTCTGCGGCAGCTTTAATTTTAAGTGTTTGTTCTTACGAGTTGGGACTGTATCAAGCTAGAACAGTCAAGGAAAATAATCGTGTTTCCTATATAGATGGAAAACAACCGAGTCAAAAGGCAGAGACTTTGACACCTGATGAAGTCAGTAAAAAAGAAGGTATAAATGCTGAGCAGATTGTCATCAAGATCACGGATCAAGGTTATGTGACTTCTCACGGAGACCATTATCATTACTATAATGGTAAGGTCCCTTATGATGCTATCATCAGTGAAGAGCTACTGATGAAAGATCCGAATTATCAGTTGAAAGATTCAGATATTGTCAATGAAATCAAGGGTGGTTATGTGATTAAGGTAGACGGGAAATACTATGTTTACCTGAAAGATACGGCTCATGCGGATAATATTCGAACAAAAGAAGAAATTACTCGTCAGAAACAAGAACATAGTAGTAATCACGGAGGAGGTTCTAACGATCAGGCAGTAGTTGTAGCCAGAGCTCAAGGACGCTATACAACAGATGATGGTTATATCTTTAATGCATCTGATATCATCGAAGATACGGGCGATGCTTATATCGTTCCTCATGGTAATCACTTCCACTATATTCCTAAGAGTGACTTGTCTGCCAGTGAATTAGCTGCTGCTCAAGCCTTCTTATCTGGTAAAGGTGGTCAAACAAGCTCAGTTGGGTATCGTCCGTCTACAAATTCTTCTAGTAGCTCATCAGATGCATCGAATAGTAGTTCATACGGACAAACAAATTATAGTAAAGTTGAGACAAATATTAGAGGATGGGCTCCAAGTGTTAGCTCACAAGTGGATAATAGTTATCAAGAAAGTCCAAGTGAAGATGTATCTAGTCTCTTGAAACAACTTTATGCCTTGCCACTTAGTCAACGACACGTGGAATCAGATGGACTAGTCTTTGATCCAGCGCAGATTACAAGAAAAACTGCGAATGGTGTTGCAGTGCCACACGGAGATCATTATCACTTCATCCCTTATTCTCAAATGTCTGACTTAGAGCAGAAGATTGCGAGAATGATTTCTGTAAAAGGACAAAATAACGGAAACAACAGGCCAGTAAATACTCAAAAGCCAACAAACAGTACAGTTGAGCATACATTTTTAGGAAATTCAATTAAGGCTTATGGTAAAGGTCTGGATGGCAAACCATACGATACTAGTGATGGATATGTATTCAGTAAAGATTCTATCTATTCAGTTGATAAATCAGGCATTATAGCAAGACATGGAAATCATTTCCATTATGTGGGATTTGGAGAGTTAGAACAGTTCGAATTAGATGAAGTTAGCAAATGGATGAAGGAAAAAGGCCAACCTAATGAGAGTGTTATTCCTTCAGAGAATATGGATAACAAAGAAAAACCAAAATTTGATTCAAAAAAAGTGACTGGTAAAGTGACTAAAGATGGTAAAGTAGGCTATGTTCTTAAAGAAAACGGAAAAGAATACTTCTACTCTCGAGATGAACTTGATCTTACTCAAATTGCTTTTTCTGAACAAGAACTCATGCTTAAGGATCGAGATCATTATCGTTATGATATAGTAGACACAGGGATCAAACCAAGATTAGCTGTAGATGTCTCAAGTTTGCCGATGCATGCAGCGAATACTACCTATGATACTGGAAGTTCATTCATTATTCCACACATTGATCATATTCATGTTGTGCCTTACTCATGGTTAGAGCCTGATCAAATTGCGACTATTAAATATGTCATGCAACACCCTGAGGTTCGTCCTGAAGTTTGGTCTAAGCCGGGTCACGAGGATTCAGGTTCCGTTATTGCTAATGTGACTCCTCTTGAAAAACGCGCTGGAATGCAGAATTGGCAAATTATCCATTCTGCTGAAGAAGTTCAGAAAGCTCTAGCAGAAGGTCGATTTGCAACTCCAGATGGTTATATTTTTGATCCGAAAGATGTATTGGCAAAAGAAACTTTTGTATGGGAAGACAAATCATTTAGTATTCCAAGAGCTGGAGGTGGTTCATTGAGAAGTATCACTAAATCCGACTTATCAGAAGTAGAATGGAAACAAGCGCAGGACTTAATAGCCAAAAGAATGAAAGAAAAGGAATCTAAAACTGAAACGTCTACACATCCTAATGAAGAATTAAAACCTGATTCAAACAATACTGAAAATAGTGATAAGAATAAGACTACTGTAGATAAAACTGAGGAGCAACCGAAGAAAAATATAGGGGAGAATGAGACTGGTACAACCAACGAAATTCCTTCAAAAAATAAAGAAATTTCCAAAGAAGAAAATGATGATGATTTACCAGATTATGGGTTAGATAAAGTAACTTTAAATGAACATATAGAAAAGTTAGCGAAAATTGCCCAAATTGATCCTAAGTTTCTAATCTTTCAACCAGAAGGGGTTCAGTTTTACAATAAAAACGGTGAATTAGTGATGTATGACATTAAGACACTAAAACAAATAAAACCTTAAAAGATTTTTATTTGTTATAATCTATTCGAAAGGATATTGTTCTATTTTTGATAGAATAATGTCCTTTTCTTTGTTAAAAAAGCTGGGGGTTACTGTCTTAAAAAAATGAATCAAAGAGTCCTAAAACAGTGATTTTATTTTTGACGATTAAAATCTTGACTTATTAAATAAAAAAAGATAAACTATTTACTAGTTAATTAAATGGTTAAATACTAGTTAAGGAGTTATGGTGAAAAAGAGAACGATTTTAGTATTGATGACCAGTGCATTGGTTCTAGTATTAGCTGCTTGTGGTCAAAAGGAAAGTCAGACAGGTAAAGGGATAAAAATTGTGACCAGTTTCTATCCTATCTACGCTATGGTTAAGGAAGTATAATGAGGAGATGATGAAAATGAAGAAGAAATACCTTGCTGCAGGATCGGCTCTTGTCCTTTCCCTAAGCCTATGCATCTATGCATTGAACCAACACCAGGTGAAAGGAAACAAAGATAATAACCGTGTGTCTTACGTTGATGGGAAGCAAGACACTCAAAAAACAGAGACCCAGACGCCAGACCAAGTTAGCAAAAAAGAAGACATTCAGGCTGAACAAATTGTTGTGAAAATTACCGATCAAGGTTATGTGACTTCACATGGTGATCACTTCCATTATTACAATGGTAAAGTTCCTTTTGATGCGATTTTCAGCGAAGAACTGTTGATGAAAGATGCCAATTATCAACTGAAAGACGCTGATATTGTCAATGAAATCAAAGGTGGCTACATTATCAAGGTGGATGGTAAGTATTATGTCTACCTTAAAGATGCGGCTCATGCTGATAATATTCGTACGAAGGACGAAATTGAGCGCCAAAAACAAGGTCATACTCATGATGCACCAACTTCTAATAGTGCAGTGGCGCTTGCTCAATCTCAAGGTCGCTATACAACTGATGATGGCTACATCTTTAATCCTTCTGATATTATAGAGGATACTGGAGATGCTTATATCGTACCTCACGGTGGACATTACCACTACATTCCAAAGAGTTCCTTGTCTGCTAGCGAATTAGCTGCTGCCCAAGCCTACCTCTCTGGAACTAGAACTCAGCAGAGTGTGACTAACTATCGTCCTAGTCCAAACGAAACTGGTCAAACTACCAACCAAAGTCAACAGGCTGAAACACCAAGTAATCAAGCTGAGAGTCTTCAGAGTCTATTGCAACAGCTCTATGCTCTTCCAAGTAGTCAACGTTATGCTGAATCAGATGGCTTGATTTTTGACCCTGCTAAGATTTCAAGTAGAACGCCGAGTGGTGTGGCGATTCCTCACGGAAATCACTATCATTTCATCCCATATACAAAACTTTCTGCCTTGGAAGAAAAGATTGCGCGTATGATTCCTTTATCTAGCGACGGTGGGAAGCCAACACCTTTGGAAAATCCAAGCAAACCAACAGAACATCCAGCTCAACCAGATCATCATCATGACCAAGACGGTGACCATGGAAGTCAGGATACCAACCATGAAGACCATGACCATGATGGAGAGGAGCATGACCACCATCACGGCGAAGAACATGATCATGGTTTTGCAGCTGACCGTGTTATTAGTGAAGATGAGCAAGGGTTTGTAGTTTCTCATGGAGATCACGCTCATTATTTCTTTAAGAAGGACTTGACTGCAGCCCAAATCAAAGCTGCCCAAGATCACTTGAAAGAAAATCATCAGCCGCAGCACGTTCAACCACTTGCAAAGACTGTGGAAAGTTTCTCGAGAGATGCGAGCGATGAAGAAAAAATCAAGTATATCTCACAGACCTACGGAGTACCGCTCGAAGCAATTCGCATTTCAAATGGATTCTTTGTCTTTGGAAATCCGGATCAAGCCTATGATCCAACCCATATCCATCCCTATGCTGTTCGAAAAGAACATGTTCGTATTCCTCTCCAAACTGGAAATCCAGAACTGGATTTCCTAAATGAACTTTATACGACTGCCCTACGTGATGGGGTATCTCCTTATAGTTTACAGGTAGAAAGTGGTAGTTTTGTGATTCCTCACGGAGACCACAATCACTACATCAAGGTTCAAACTAAGGGCTATGAAGTAGCTTTGAAAAATAAGATTCCGGCCCTACAATCGACCTATCAACCTGGAGCATTTGATGAACAAACGGTTCTATCTAAAGTGGATCAACTGTTAGCAGATAGCAGAAGTCTCTACAAAGACCAGCCAATCATGCAGAGACGGCTTGAACTTGCTTTGGGGCAGTTCACCGAAAATATGAAAAAACTGGCAACAAACTCAACTGCTGGATACCTAGCAGCCTTGGATCTCTTTGATAAACAGTATATCCATGTGGATCAAAGTGTGGCACCGGTTGAAACTTCACCTTTAGATAAGAAGTACCAAGCCCTTGTAGATAAGATCAATACATTGGATACGGACACTTATGGCTTGCCTAAGAAAGATCTTTTGGTACATTTGCAGGAAGCAAAACTAGCACAGGATGAGACAGAGTTGGCTGCCATTGAAGCGAAACTTCAGGCCTTGCAAGATTTCCGAGATCGGACAGGAGTCACAACAGTAGAGTACATCAAGTACTTCTACGAACATGTGTCTGATGGTCGTTTGAGAGAAGAACTTCGGAACCGTGTTGCCAAGTTGACATGGGAACTTTACCAGTCACAATCTTTCCTCAAAGCAACCGACTTGAACAAGTTATTCCCAACTATTTACCAAACTAAGCTAGAAGTAGAAGAAGCTCTCAAAGAAGAACCTGTTTCTACAAAAGCTGGTAAGACTATTCTAGATACGGAAAAAGTAGATAGTCAAACTGCTAAGGCCGCCATCTATGAATTCCTAAAAGAGCTCTACGGTGATTTTATGCCAGAAGAACGGGTTAGCCATGTTAAGAAGGAAGAAGTGGAAGCTCTCCTAACTAAAGCTGCCCAACTCCTAGCACGTGTCAAAGAAGATGGTGTCAAACAATCCCTAGCTGAAGAAGCAGCTAATATCAAAGCGGCTACTGAAAAGGAAAATGCAGACCTTGACGAAGCTAAAACACAACTTGAGGATCTCTTGAATCGTATTGCAGCGACTATCCAACGAGAGAAAAAAGAAGCAGAACAGGATCCACAAACGGTGATCATCTACCAAAAACTCTATAATGTCTTGCTCTCTCTTCACAAGTATCTTGAGGATAACAAGGGATCCGATGCTGACTTTGAACGTGTTGATGGCCTATTTGATCAACTTGCAGCCAAAAGCAGTGATAAAGAAGGCCTCCTCACTCTAGCTAAAGAAATCATTAGCTTGAACCAGGAACTCCGTTCAAAAGCAAGTGAAACTGATAGCCAATCTAAGTCTGAGAAAGACAGTGAAACAGCTACTTCTAAACCAACAGAAAAGCAAGCACAAAGTGAGTCTGAGACAAGTGCTCAACCAAATGAATAAAAAGAAAGGCGAAGTAGCTGAGCTACCTCGTCTTTTTTAGTCTTTATAAGATACAATGCCAATGATGGTATCCACCGCACGCTCCATAGTTTGAAGGCTGACGTATTCAAAACGTCCATGCATGTTTTCACCACCAGCAAAGATATTTGGAGTTGGAATTCCCATAAAGGAAATCTTAGACCCATCTGTTCCACCACGAATTGGTTCGATAATTGGCGTGATACCTAAATCTTCCATAACAGCTTTAGCAATGATAACGGGTGTCATGTCTTTCTCAATGACTTCCTTCATATTGTAGTACTGGTCAGTCAGAGTCAAGGTCACGCGATCATTCCCAAGTTCTTGATTCATCTTGTCAGCAATAGACTGCATAGCTGCTTTACGTGTTTCAAAGGCATCCTTTTCAAAATCGCGAATGATGTAGCTTGCACGCGCCTCCTCGACACTACCTGACACATCCATAAGATGATAGAAACCTTGGTAACCATCTGTTAGTTCAGGTCGGTCATTCTCAGGAAGTTGATTATGAAAATCAATTGCTAGCTGAAGGGCATTGACCATCTGACCTTTAGCAGTACCAGGATGAACATTGCGCCCTTGGAAATGGAGTTCAGCAGCAGCTGCTGAGAAAGTCTCGTACTGAAGTTCTCCTAGCGGACCACCATCAACAGTATAGGCAAAGTCAACGTCAAAGTCATCTGCATCAAATTTATTGGCACCAACGCCAATTTCTTCATCTGGTCCAAAACCAACTCGAATCTCACAGTGTTTGATTTCGGGATGAGCAGTCAGATATTCAATAGCAGTCATAATCTCAGCAATTCCTGACTTGTCATCAGCACCCAGCAAGGTCGTGCCATCAGTTGTGATAAGCGTTTGGCCTAGATATTTCTCAAGGCTCTTGAAATCAGCAGGATCAAGTTTAAATCCAGAATCACCCAAGTCGATAACTCCACCATCGTAATTTTCGATGACTTGCGGATTAACTCCCTCAGCATTAAAATCAGCAGTATCCATGTGGGAGATGAAGCCAATTTTGCGTGTTAGGCTGGGATCATTAGCTGGTAAGGTACCAATAGCAAAACCATTTGGAAGGTAGTAGACGTTTTGCAGACCGACACGTTTCATTTCAGGAATAAGAACATTGGTCGCAAAATCTACCTGGCTTTGCGTACTTGGAGTAGAAGTAGAGTGTTCATCAGAACGCGTATTGACCTTAACGTAGGTCAAGAAACGATCTAAAAGGTTCGAATAAGTCATAAAAACTCCTTTAACAATCATAAAATAGAATGCAAACTTCGGAAAAAACCTTACTCTGAAGATTTCATGAATTTTGAAAAAATATAATAATTCAAATTCAATAGACTTTTAAATGAAATTTTGGATATTTTAGAACAAAATATATGCATTGATATTTTATGAGATTTTTTATTTCTTTTTTCATTTTACCATAGAATAGTTTGAAAGACAAAGAAGAATCATACTTTTTTATTAATTAACATAATATAAAATTAATCATATTAATTGACACTGCGTGAACTTTATTGTACAATTATCTTGTAAATGTCCTAGATTGATATAGTAACAATATTAGTACATTCTAGTTAAGGAGAATAAAATGAACATTCGCTTCGATTTTAAGAAAGTTCAAATTATTGCGCGCCGTTTAGTTACACTGTTAGCTATTCTCTTTTTGTGTGCTCCGATAAGCCTGTTAAATGCTGATTCTACTACAGAACCTCAGACAACCCTTCACAAGACAATTACTCCGATATCGGGACAGGATGACAAGTATGAGTTGTCATTGGATATCACGTCCAAACTGGGAACGGAGACCCAAACGGATCCCTTGGATGTTGTTTTAGTAGCAGACCTCTCAGGAAGTATGCAGAATCAGGATGTCCAATCTTTTGATGGACGGACGATCAGTCGGATTGACGCATTGAAAAATACTCTAAGAGGAACAAATGGTCGTAAGGGCTTAATTGATACCATTCTATCCAATTCTAATAACCGTTTATCTATGGTAGGATTTGGTGGGAAAATTGACAATAAAAAGAATGATCAGTATTGGGATGGAAACAAATGGAGACTTTTTAGACCATACTGGCCCTATGAACGGATGACAAAATACTATGATGGCGTTTCACCATGGGATGATGCTAACACGATTTTAGGATGGAGTAACAATGCTCGTGCTGCTAAAACAGCGGTATACAACATGAGTATTGCAGGAGGTAATTCCATTGGTACTGAGTCAGGTATTGGTACCGGGACCAATATTGGGGCTGGATTAACCTTGGCCAACCAGTTAATGGGAAGTGCAAGATCTAATGCTAAGAAAGTCGTTATTTTGCTTTCAGATGGCTTTGCGAATATGGTCTACGATGCCAATGGTTACACTATATATAACTACAATAACGAGGATCCTAATATCGAAACAGCTCCCCAGTGGTTTTGGGATAGATTAAATAATAATCTAAATAGTCTATCATATAGCTTGGCTCCAACACTTGATGGTTTCTATTCGATTAAATTTCGTTATTCAAATAATGTCGACAGTATTACCAGTCTGCAATATTATATGAGGCAACATAATGCCTCCATTCCAAATGAAATATTCTCTGCAAATGATGAAGACCAGTTACAAGACAGTTTCAAAGATATCACTGATAAGATTCTGCCACTGGGAGTCCACCACGTGACCATCAAGGATGTTCTTTCTAAGTATGTCCAGCTATTACCAAACGGATCGTCAGAGTTTCGTGTAGTAAAAGAAAAGGCTGGTAGCAGTGAAACATTAACTGAAAATCAAGTAACTTTTGATACCAAAACAACCTCAGAAGGATTAGTGGAAGTTACGGCTAAATTTTCTCCGAATTATTCCTTAGAAGATGGAGCTAGATATGTTCTAAAATTCACTGTTACATCAAGTCAAGAAGCTCTAGATGCCATTGCTGGTGATAAGAAGATAGAGGCTGGTGATGCTGAGGGTTCTGATGTCAATAAACTCTACTCCAATAAAGGGGCCAATGTCACTTATTCCTATGGAATAGGCACCTCCCAAACCAAGACCAAAGAATACTCTGACAACCCAACCTTTAAGCCTTCAGATCCATTAACGGTACCAGTGGAAGTTGAATGGCAAGGTGTGACGGGGGCGAGAACTGTTATTACAGCTGATCAACCGAGTAATGTTGAACTGAAACTGGTTCAAAAGAACAAGAACGGAGGTTCTGATAATCAAGACTATCGAAAGACCAATGTGACTGTTGAAAAAAATAAATCTAATGAAACGAGGAACTTTGAAAAGGTTGCCAAAGGATATCAATACGATATAATTGCACCGGACGTCCCCGCCTTTACCAAAGAAATAAAAAATGTTGGTACAGAAACTAAACCATCCTTTAAGGTAAGCTATAAACAATTGCCAAGTCTGACGATTAAGAAAGTGTTGGAAGCTGAAAATAACTTGAACAAGGAGTTTAGGATTAAGGTAAAACTAACCTCTCCTGATTCTACGCCATTGAATGGAACTTTTGGTGAGATAACTGTTGTGAATGGTGAAGCGGAGATCCGTGTCGAAAAACGAAAACGTTGGAAAGGTATTCTAAGCTATCTTCCTCGAGGAACCCATTACAAGGTTGAAGAAGAAGCGGCATCAACGAATGGTTACCACGTTACGTATGAGAATCAAGAGGGCGATCTGAATAAAGACGAGACCAGCACTGTTACGAATCACAAGCTTCCAAGTTTATCAGTCACAAAAAAAGTTACGGGTGTATTTGCCAATCTATTAAAATCCTTCAAGATTACCATTAACATCAGGGATGCTCAGAACAGTCCATTGAATGGAACCTATAATGCAACGGTGAATAATGAAAGAACCCCTCTGCAATTTACGAATGGTCGAGCGTCTATTGATCTAAACAAAGATCAAACCATAAAAATTGATGGACTTCCACTCAATAGTCACTACACTATTGAAGAGGAATCAAACTCTTCGCGTGGATATCAGGTATCTTATGAAAATCAAGAAGGCGAGCTAGATGGGGATAAGTCCGCGACAGTCACGAATAATAAGAATAGCGTGCCTGAAACCGGAGTTGACTTCCTCAGCAGTACACTCGTGTTAGGAATAATCCTTCCTCTAGGGGGAATCTTCTTTACAATCCTACTCGGATATCTAGTGGTACATAGGAGAAAATAATGCTACTTAAAAAGAAACATAAGAAAACAGTAACACAAGTTAATCGGGATAAGTCTCCGCCGAGTGTATGGGGAGATATCCTCTACTTAGTCAGTAAGCTTCTGATGGTTGGGTTTGTACTGGCCACCCTTTACTTTTTTGTCTTTGGACTATTGAGATACAATGACGATGGCATGAAGCCAGCCTTAAAAGATGGCGACTTGGTTGTCTACTATAGGTTGGATAAACGTTATTCGATTGGTGATTTGCTCGTCTATAGTTATAAGGGCAAGGAAAGAGTGGCGCGTGTCATAGCAACCGAAGGAAGTACGATCGATATAAACGAAAATGGTCTCATCATCAACGCTTCTCCTCAACAAGAGCAGGATATCTACAAAGAAACGCTGCTCTATAAGGAAGGGGCTAGCTTCCCAATGAAAGTCCCAGCAGGACAACTCTTTGTCCTCGGAGACAATCGAACAACGGCTGTAGATAGTCGTGCTTTTGGAACCATTCCTATACAGGATACCCATGGCAAGGTAGTAACAGTCCTAAGGCGACGGGGCTTTTGATGACAATTTATGAAAAAAACATTTTTGAAAAAATTAGTTACTGCAAGTATTGCAGCTGTAACCGCCTTGTCGGTCTTTAGAGGAGTGCCAACATTTGCGGATGAAAACTCTGACGCAACCGCAATGTCCATTGGAGAATCAAATGTACAAGTATCCATTAACAAGGTGTTGAATATTGCGGAAGGAATCACTACTCCACTAGCTCGCTTCACCTTTACTTTTACACCTAAAAGTGGTAACTCGAATAACGGAGTACCATACGAAACAGTCACTGCCTCAAACGGTCAAATAGCAGATAAAACAGTATCCTATTCAGGAACAGATGCTTTGGTATCTGGTGAAACAAGTATTAAGAAAAACACTGGAAATATTTTTGCAAATGTAACCTACACTCACGCTGGAGAATATGTTTACACTGTAGCTGAAAAACAAAATGATGGTTGGACGGCAATGCAAAAAGGTGATGTTGCAATTGACTCAATGACGTATGATAACCGTAGCTATGAAATGCACGTTATTGTAAAAAATAGAGTGACTAGTGGCAGTGGTGTGTACATTTCATCAGTATACTTTAAACAAGTTACAACAGGTGCCACTGCTAAAGTGAAGCCATCTGAAAAAGGAGCCACCTTTAAGTATGATTTGTTCACAAATATCTATCGTAAGAATGCTGGTAAAATAACAGATCCTAATGATCCCCATCCTAATGATCCTCACCTTGGAAAATACGATCCTAATGCTAAATCATTAGTAATTAAAAAAGTTGTGTCTGGAGCTACTGCAGATAAAACGAAAGACTTCACTTTCAAGCTTACTTTCACAAAAGCATCTACAGAAGATAAAACTTCAATTGTAGGAAAGATTGGTAATGATTCCAAAACTTTTGAATATGGAAAAGAAACAATAATTAAACTACACCATGATCAATCCTTAGTGTTTGATACAATCCCAGCAGGTACTCGTTATAAATTGGTTGAAACTGGATCTCAAGGTTACACAGCTTCAGCTGCATATAAGGAGAACGGAGCATCAAAAAATCAAGCTGGTACAGTTTCTACAAATTTCACTCAAGATAGTATCCTTATTGGTGAAAAACCAAACGATAACACTATCACAAATAGCTTACCAGACGTTACCCCTACTGGTCTCTTGATTGATAACCTTCCTTTCATCTTGATGATTGGTCTTGGTTTGGCTGGATTTGTTGTTTTGTCTAAAAAACGCAGACAAGCTTAAGCAAGTGGTTTGACCGATGAAAATCAAGCGTGAGAAACCAAAAAGGAGTTTGTCTAGGCGTCTGGTCCTTGCTGTAGATGCATTGATGAATCATATCTTGCTCCTCTTGGCAGCCTTAGTCTTTCTCTTTGGTTTCTACGCCCTTTGGGATGCCAATCAGGTTTATTCTCAGGCTTCATCAAGTGAGTATGAGGCTTATAGACCTGTTAGTACCAGTGAGAAGGATGAGCTTGCTAGTTTTTCTGGCTTTCACAAGCTACAGCAAGTCAATCCAGAGGTTCTCGGTTGGATCAATGTCTATGGCACCAATATCGACTATCCCTTAGTTCAAGCCAAAAACAATGAAAAGTACCTGAACAAGGACTCAAAAGGAGAATTTGCAGCTACAGGAGCTATTTTCCTTGAGGCTCGAAATGAATCCAAGTTCGAAGACTTTAATACCATCATCTACGGACACCATGTAGAAAATGGGGTTATGTTTGGAGATGTAGCAAAGTTTTCTGATAAGGAATTTTTTGACCAGCATCGCTACGGTAGTATTTACTATAATGGCGTAGAAAAAGGTCTTGAGATCTTTGAGATGCTCGAGGTGGACGCCTATGACTTTAACATCTACGATCCAGGTATTAATGGGGATGATCGGCGCCAAGAATATATCGATCACTTACTCTCGGTTGCCATTCACAAACGAGACATTACACTGGGGCCAAATGACCATATCATTCTTCTCAGTACCTGTTTCCTAGACGTAACAAATGGGAGACATATCGTAGTTGCCAAGATTACGGATACAGTTCCAAAGAACACCTTCCATACGAAAAAATCAAAACCATTTCCTTACAGCGTCTTTGATAATTCGTCGCTCGGACGATTTCTCTCATCGATTCCTTTGTGGATATGGTATATCATCTTATTTATCTTGCTCTTGCTATTGATCTTCTTGCTCATCATCCTCTACTTGATCTTGCGTCGTAGAAGAGAAGCAAAGGAAAAAGGGGCAGATACCATTACTGACTAAACTACCAATAAAAGAGAAAGGGACAGCCTCTCTTGCTCTTTTATTTTCAAGGCTAGAAAGGAGAAAGAAGGAAATATGAAAACAAGTACGAGTCGCAAAGTTATAAAGGTCATTCTATCCCTCTTTCTAGCTTTTTTCTGTCTTTTTACAGCTGATAGAGTCCTTGCAAGTGACTATGATCATTATAATCCCATTGAAAAGGATGCCAGCAGTACGGGCTTTGAAACCTTGCAGCATCTCAACAAGGATGTTTGTGGTTGGATTAGCCTTGATGGAACCAAGGTAGACTATCCCCTCTTGCAGAGTCAGGACAATGTCAAATACCTTGACCGCAATGCCTTTGGCGATTATACTGTGTCAGGTTCTATATTCCTAGACTATCGTTTTAACCCCAACTTTACCGACTTTAACACCATCATCTACGGTCACTCTATGGCCTCTGGTGCCATGTTTGGTGAGATACAAAAGTTTGCGAACCAAGAGTTTTTCGAAAATCACCGTTATGGTTCTATCTACTACAATGGTCGTGAACGTGGTCTGGAGATATTTGGGATTTTAGAAGTGGATGCCTATGACACGGAGATTTACCGGACTTTGAGTTCCAACGATGAGGAACACCAGGCTTACTATCAATATCTGCTAAGTAAATCCAAGTACAAGCGAGATGTTTCCTTGACCTCAACGGACAAGATTGTTTTGTTAAGCACCTGTTTCCTTAACATTACCAACGGACGGCATATCCTCTTAGCTAAAATAACGGATGCACCACTAAAAGCATCCCAGGATAAAAGTGGGGAAGCAGTAGGAACACGCTATTTTGACCAAGGGCTAGCAACGCATTGGATTTATATCCTTGCCTTTCTTCTCTTGATTATTGTTATTTTACTCCTTGTCGTTATCATCCTAATCATAAGACGAGATAGAAAGACAAAAGAACAAAAGAAATAGTAGACGTCGGAAGCGTTTACTATTTTTTTCTTTCATGATAGAATAGATAGTGAAAATAATATCATAAGGATGATAACATGAAAAAAGCAATATTGATGATGACCTTTGGATCTCCAGAGGAGATTAGTTTTGAAGGAGTAGCAGAATTCTTTACAAACATTCGTCGTGGAGTTAGACCCCAAGACCACGAGATCCAGACTCTCTATGACAACTACGTCCTTATCGGTGGGACACCTTTGCAGCGGATTACACGTGATGAGGTCAATTTAGTCAAGGAACGATTAGGGGAGGAGTATGGTATCTACTTTGCCAACAAATTTTCTCGTCCCTTTATTCCAGACGTGATCAAGCAGATGGAAGCTGATGGTGTTGAAGAATGTATCTGCTTGATTTTGGAACCTCATTATTCCTTTTACTCGGTGATGGGGTATGAAAAGTTTTTGGAAAGTCAGCAGATCCGATTTTTAGTCATTAAGGACTGGTATCAACAACAGCCTTTGCTGGACTTCTGGACAGATGAGATTGAAAAAATTTTACGAAACCATGTGGGAGAAGAGCCTTTCAAGGTAATCTTTTCAGCTCACAGTGTTCCCATTTTTGCCTTAGACTATGGAGATCCTTATATTGACCAGATTTTTGATAATAGCAAGCTAATCGCTGAACAACTCGGCCTAACAGCCGACCAGTATACCAATACTTGGCAGAGCGAAAGCGATATTGGAATCCCTTGGATCAAGCCAGATGTCTTAGAATATTTACGAGATCAACAGCAACATCCAGATCATTATATTTTTGTCCCGATTAGCTTTATCAGTGAGCACATCGAAGTCTTGTTTGACAACGATGTAGAATGTTATGAGTTGTGTCAAGAATTAGGTGTCACCTACCATCGTCCACCTATGCCCAATACGGATAGCCGTTTAATTGACGCTTTAGTTGCTACTGTACGAGCCAACGAAAACAAGGAATTTAAAGCTTTTCTCCCAGAAGAAGAAACCTTCGATGAGTTAGCGCCTTCAGCAACTACCAAGGACATTATGGAGGAGACAGACGACCTTCAGATGCCAGAATTTGTCAAAAAGCTCATTGAGAAAAAAGGCCGTGAAAATGTGAAGATGCCTTACTTGATTAAGAAAATGCTCGAAAAAGCTGGGAAGTTACCAAAAGAGTAAAGAAAAAAGGATTTAGCTTTAAGCTAAATCCTTTATCTGTTTTATTTTTTCTCAAGAAGAGCTTTGATTTCTTGAAGAACTTCAAGTTCAGTTGGAGCAGCAGGTGCTTCCTCAACTACTTCCTCTTTCTTACGAAGGTTTTGCGCTTTTTCCATAGCTTTAATAACGAAGAAAAGCACAGTACCTACAACGAGAAAGTTGATAATAGCACTCAAGAATTTACCATATGTAACACCATTCCATGCAAGCTCAGCGATGTTTTGTACTTTCGCAGCTTCCAAAGCTGGGTTCAATAGAAGTGGAGTGATGATATCGTTAACAAATGAAGTAACGATAGCACCAAATGCAGAGGCAATGATCACACCGACAGCGAGGTCAACGACATTACCACGAAGCAAGAATTCTTTAAGATCCTTTAACATTTTCATAAATTCCTTTCCTAATTTTCTAATTTATTATATCCTAAATTGTGACAAAAAGCAACTTGAACGCTCAAAGTGGTCAGTTGTTTCCTTTAAAAATATAGATTTTGCTGAAAATATAGTTTAAAATGATGATCAAGATTTGTGCTAGAATAGTTTCAATCGTATTAACCCTATCTATATTAAATTCGACAAACTGGCCAATAATATCAGGGAAAGTTGTAACAAAGATATAAGTTAAAAGAACGTCAAGACCAAGAGTAGAAAGACGAGCTAAGAAAAACTTAGCCAGGCGGGGTGGCCAATTCCTTCTCTCTTGTTTAAAGACGATTGTATCATTTGTGAGAAAGGCGAAGAGAATCCCGATAATATTTGCGAGGGCAGTTGCGAGGATTTCCTGGTGGCTGATATGGTAAATAAGTAAACGAGATACAATAGAAACCAAAGTCGTAGCGCCACCAAAAAATAGGTAGGAGAGAATCTCGTTATCAAAGAAAGCTTTTATTCGTTTTTTCATGATTTTAGTATAGCATAATGCTAGCTAATGTGCTATACTAGTAAGGTTGATAACCTCAACCCTTGGTGCTTAGCTTCTTTCACCAAGCATATTTTACGCGGGAAACCGCTAAAGGAGAAAACATGAAAAAATTAACTGTTCGTGACATGGCAGACATCGCTATTGTTGCTGCTATTTATGTGGTTTTGACTATTACACCACCAATCAATGTTCTTAGTTTTGGGGTGTATCAGTTCCGGATTTCAGAAATGCTGAATTTCTTGGCATTTTACAACCCTAAATACATCATCGGTGTGACAATTGGATGTATGATTGCTAATTTATTTAGTAGTTTTGGCCTAATAGATGTCTTTGTTGGTGGAGGTTCTACCCTAGTTTTCCTTAGTCTAGGGGTATTGCTCTTTGCAAAATACAGCAAAGATTACCTCTTTAACGGATTGATTCGAAAAGATCATTTCTTCTTTTCAATCCTCTTCTCCATTTCAATGATTACCATTGCAGCTGAACTCCATATTTTGACAGAAGCTCCCTTCTTCTTCACATGGTTCTCTACTGGAATTGGTGAGTTTGCATCACTTATTGTGGGAGCGATTTTGATTGGTAAACTGGGACAGCGAATCGATCTAACAAAATAAGAAGTTTATAAGCTAGATTCTTGCTAAATCTAGCTTTTTTCATTCCATAAAATTAAAAGAGAGCGCTTGACAAGAACATAGAACTATAGTATACTTTTTAGGTAAGCTGATTTAGCTCAGTTGGCAGAGCGCATCCATGGTAAGGATGAGGTCGCCGGTTCAATCCCGGCAATTAGCATTAAATAGATAGAAAAACCCTTATTTACAAGGGTTTTTGTTATGTCTGCCCCAAATTTTTCAAAGATATTTCTTATGCACCTGTATAAATGAAGCAAAGCGTTTTGGCTGTTGACAAAAGTGACTCTATCTAGTAGAATAGTAGATGCGATGAGTCGATAGGCAGTCTTCGGACTGCTATTGAGCATAAGGAGGTCATAACGCAGGAGCGGACCTTGATGAGTTGTGTGAACCTGCTCATCACATGAAGATGCCTCTTAGTCCCTGGTCAATGACTAGGGATTTTTAATTTTCAGAAAATATAACCCAAAAATGCTTTTCAATTTCTGGAAAAAGTAGTATAATACATCTATTATAGAAATTTTTAGAAAATTCCGAAAGAGGTTATTTATGGGATATACAGTTGCTGTAGTCGGCGCGACAGGTGCTGTCGGAGCTCAGATGATAAAAATGTTGGAAGAATCAACACTTCCAATCGATAAAATTCGTTACCTTGCTTCTGCACGTTCAGCAGGCAAGACTTTGAAATTTAAAGACCAAGATATTACGATTGAAGAAACGACTGAGACCGCTTTTGAGGGTGTTGATATTGCACTCTTCTCAGCAGGTGGTTCGACATCAGCTAAGTATGCACCATACGCAGTTCAAGCTGGAGCTGTAGTAGTAGATAACACATCTTATTTCCGTCAAAATCCAGATGTTCCTTTGGTTGTTCCAGAGGTCAATGCTCATGCACTTGATGCCCACAACGGGATTATTGCCTGCCCTAACTGTTCAACAATCCAAATGATGGTGGCTCTTGAGCCAGTTCGTCAAAAATGGGGCTTGGATCGTATCATCGTTTCAACTTACCAAGCAGTCTCTGGTGCAGGTATGGGAGCGATTCTTGAAACACAACGTGAACTTCGTGAAGTCTTGAATGATGGTGTGAATCCACGTGATTTGCATGCGGAAATCTTGCCTTCAGGTGGTGACAAGAAACACTATCCTATCGCCTTTAACGCTCTTCCGCAAATCGATGTCTTCACAGACAATGATTACACTTACGAAGAGATGAAGATGACCAAGGAAACGAAGAAAATCATGGAAGATGACAGCATCGCAGTGTCTGCAACATGTGTTCGTATTCCAGTCTTATCAGCTCACTCTGAGTCAGTTTATATCGAAACAAAAGAAGTGGCCCCAATCGAAGAAGTGAAAGCAGCTATCGCAGCCTTCCCAGGTGCAGTTCTTGAAGATGATGTAGCTCATCAAATCTATCCACAAGCCATCAATGCAGTTGGTTCACGTGATACCTTTGTTGGTCGTATCCGTAAAGACTTGGATGCAGAAAAAGGAATCCACATGTGGGTTGTTTCAGATAACCTTCTCAAAGGTGCTGCCTGGAACTCAGTTCAGATTGCAGAAACGCTTCATGAACGTGGATTGGTTCGTCCAACAGCTGAGTTGAAATTTGAATTAAAATAGTCATATCGTTTAGGAGTTCAGATGAACTCCTTCTTTGAAATAGAGAGGTGTTTCTCATGTCTTATCAAGATTTAAAAGAGTGTAAAATCATCACGGCCTTTATTACCCCTTTCCATGAGGATGGCTCCATCAACTTTGATGCCATTCCAGCCTTGATTGAGCATTTATTGGCCCATCACACAGACGGCATTCTTCTAGCTGGAACGACTGCTGAGAGTCCGACCTTGACCCACGATGAGGAGTTGGAACTCTTTGCGGCTGTACAAAAGATTGTTAATGGACGTGTTCCTTTGATTGCGGGTGTAGGTACCAATGATACGCGTGACTCGATCGAGTTTGTCAAAGAAGTAGCAGACTTTGGTGGCTTCGCTGCTGGACTTGCGATCGTACCATACTACAACAAACCTTCTCAAGAAGGCATGTATCAGCACTTTAAAGCTATTGCAGATGCATCAGATTTACCTATTATCATTTATAACATTCCAGGGCGTGTAGTTGTTGAATTAACTCCAGAAACCTTGCTTCGTTTGGCTGACCATCCAAATATCATCGGTGTTAAAGAATGTACCAGCTTGGCCAATATGGCTTACTTGATTGAGCACAAGCCAGAAGAATTCTTGATTTATACAGGTGAAGATGGAGATGCCTTCCATGCCATGAACCTTGGTGCGGATGGGGTTATTTCTGTTGCCTCCCATACAAATGGAGATGAGATGCACGAGATGCTCACTGCCATTGCAGAAAGCGATATGAAGAAAGCAGCAGCTATTCAACGTAAATTCATTCCTAAGGTCAACGCCCTCTTCTCTTATCCAAGTCCTGCTCCGGTTAAGGCTGTTTTGAACTATATGGGATTTGAAGCTGGACCAACTCGATTACCTCTAGTTCCAGCACCAGAAGAAGATGCTAAACGCATTATCAAAGTTGTCGTAGATGGTGACTACGAAGCAACTAAGGCAACCGTAACAGGTGTCCTTAGACCAGATTACTAATGAAGACAATAAAATCCATGACTGCAAGAACGATCATGGATTCTTCTTATTTTCCTAAACAGAATTGGCTAAAGAGTTGGGTGATGAGTTCATCAGGTGCGGCATCTCCAGTGATTTCTCCTAGGATTTCCCAAGTACGGGTCAAGTCAACTTGCAACAAATCAACTGGCATACCCAGCTCAAGACCTTGGTTAACAGCTTGTAGGCTTTCAACTGCTTTTTCAATCAAGGAAATATGACGGGCATTTGACAAGTAAGTAGCATCTTGCTCAACCAAACCAGCATTTTCAAAGAAGAGGTTGTTGATTCTATCCTCAATCTTATCAATGTTTTGATTTTTAAGAACTGAAATACGGATGATATCTTCAGGGAGTTCTGAAGTTTCAATCGCTTCAGGAAGATCCGTTTTATTAAGTAGAATAATGCGGTTGGTATCTTGGCTGATTTCTAAGAGTTGGCGATCTTGGGCGGTCAGTGGTTCACTGGCATTTAGTACTAGTAGTACCAAGTCAGCTTCCTTGAGGGCTTTTCTAGAACGTTCGACACCGATTTGTTCCACGATATCATCTGTATCCCGGATACCGGCTGTATCAATCAATTTGAGAGGAACCCCATTGATGTTGACGTATTCTTCGATGACATCACGGGTAGTACCAGCGATGTCCGTTACGATGGCCTTGTCTTCACGAAGGAGATTGTTGAGGAGGCTCGATTTACCAACGTTGGGGCGTCCGATGATGGCAGTTGAAATTCCCTCACGAAGGATTTTACCGCGACGAGCTGTTTTAAGGAGATTGGTTAGCAATTGCTCAAACTCCATAGTTTTCTCACGGACGACTGCAGTAGTGGCTTCCTCAACATCGTCATACTCAGGATAGTCGATATTGACCTCAACTTGGGCAAGTGTATTGAGGATTTCTTGACGAGTATTATTGATAAGATCAGAAAGAGAACCGTCCAATTGTTTGACTGCGATATTCATAGCTTTGTCAGTCTTGGCACGGATGATGTCCATCACCGCCTCAGCCTGTGTTAAGTCCACACGACCGTTTAGAAAGGCACGCTTGGTAAATTCACCAGGTTCGGCCAACCGAGCTCCTTCACGAATAGCTAGTTGGAGAATCTCATTGGTCACCGCAATCCCACCGTGAGTGTTAATCTCGATAATATCCTCACGAGTGAAGGTCTTTGGAGACTTCATAACTCCAACCATAACTTCGTCCATGACCTTCCCTGTCTGCGGGTCAATAATGTGACCGTAGTTGAGGGTATGGCTTGCAACCTTGCTCAAGTCTTTTCCTTTAAAAATCTTTTGCGCAATGGCAAAACTATCTGTTCCGCTCAAGCGGACAATACCAATGGCCCCTTCTCCAAGAGGAGTAGAGATAGCAGCAATGGTATCAAATTCACGTGTAATCATACTATTTCCTTTTGTATTTCTTTTCTTAGGATAGGTATCCAAGCATCTCTTCAAATTGTAACAAAATTAGACTATTTCTTCAATGGATGCTACTTGGAGATTGAAAAAGCCTAAGCAATACTGCTTAAGCTGGTTTATTTGGTGCGCATTTCTCCTTGTGGGAAGTAAGTCCCTTCTGGCATGTCGTTGATGATGACATGAACGGCTGATTGAGGGGCTCCAGTGTTACGGACAACAGCTTCCGTTACTTCCTTAGCAAGAGCTTTCTTTTGCTCGAGCGTGCGACCTTCAAATAAATCGATGCGTACAAATGGCATAATAGCTTCCTCCACTAGTTTTTGATTTCTTCTATTTTACCACATTTTGCCGTTTAAAGCTTCAGAAAATTATGATATACTAGAATGTAGCAAAAATTTAGAAATGGACGTGAAATAGAAGCATGGCACAGTTGTATTATCGTTATGGGACCATGAACTCTGGTAAGACGATTGAGATTCTCAAGGTGGCCTATAACTACGAGGAGCAAGGAAAGGGAGTTGTGATTATGACTTCGGCTCTGGATACGCGTGACGGTGTTGGCTATGTGTCGAGTCGAATCGGCATGAAACGCCCAGCCATTGCGATTGAGGAAACGACAGATATCTTTGGCTATATCCGAGACTTACCTGAAAAACCTTACTGTGTGTTGGTCGATGAGGCCCAGTTTCTCAAGCGTCACCATGTTTACGACCTAGCTCGTGTTGTGGACGAGCTAGACATACCTGTCATGGCTTTTGGTTTGAAGAATGACTTTCGCAATGAATTGTTCGAAGGTTCCAAATACCTCTTGCTCTTAGCAGACAAGATTGACGAAATCAAGACCATTTGTCAGTACTGTAAGAAAAAGGCGACTATGGTGTTGCGTACGCACGATGGTGTGCCAGTCTATGATGGTGAACAAATTCAAATCGGTGGCAATGAAACCTATATCTCAGTCTGCCGTAAACATTATTTTGCCCCTGAAATCAATAAGGAGAATGAGGAAAAATGAACATCTATGATCAACTACAAGCTGTAGAAGACCGATATGAAGAATTAGGAGAATTGCTCAGTGACCCTGATGTGGTATCTGATACCAAACGTTTCATGGAATTGTCCAAAGAAGAAGCTTCCACTCGTGACACAGTAACAGCCTACCGTGAGTACAAACAAGTCCTTCAAAACATCGTCGATGCTGAAGAAATGATTAAGGAATCAGGCGGAGATGCAGACTTGGAAGAAATGGCCAAGCAAGAACTCAAAGATGCTAAGGCTGAAAAAGAAGAGTACGAAGAAAAACTGAAAATCTTGCTCCTTCCAAAGGATCCAAACGATGACAAGAACATCATCCTTGAAATTCGTGGAGCGGCTGGCGGTGACGAAGCAGCACTTTTCGCTGGAGATCTTCTAACTATGTACCAAAAGTATGCGGAAGCCCAAGGTTGGCGCTTTGAAGTCATGGAAGCCTCTATGAACGGTGTCGGTGGATTCAAAGAAGTGGTTGCTATGGTTTCTGGTCAATCCGTTTACTCTAAACTTAAGTATGAGTCTGGTGCCCACCGTGTTCAACGTGTCCCTGTGACAGAAAGTCAGGGTCGTGTTCACACCTCTACAGCGACTGTCCTTGTCATGCCAGAAGTCGAAGAAGTAGAGTACGATATTGATCCAAAAGATCTTCGTGTTGACATCTACCACGCATCTGGTGCTGGTGGTCAGAACGTCAACAAGGTTGCAACTGCCGTTCGTATTGTCCACTTGCCAACCAATATCAAGGTTGAGATGCAGGAAGAACGTACCCAGCAGAAAAACCGTGAGAAGGCCATGAAAATCATCCGTGCGCGTGTTGCTGACCATTTTGCTCAGATTGCCCAGGATGAACAAGACGCTGAGCGTAAGTCGACAATCGGTACTGGTGACCGTTCAGAACGTATCCGTACTTACAATTTCCCACAAAACCGTGTCACAGACCACCGTATTGGATTGACCCTCCAAAAACTAGATACCATCTTGTCTGGTAAATTGGATGAAGTTGTGGATGCTTTGGTCCTTTACGATCAAACACAGAAATTAGAAGAATTAAACAAATAATGAAACTAGCTCAATTATTTTCAGATTTTGAAGAAGAATTGATAAGACAAGGAGAGGAAGCAGAAAGCCTCTCTTTTGTCTATCGTAGCCTAAAAAAACTCTCTTTTACAGATTTCGTCTTTGCCCTCCAGCAAGAAGTAACAGAGGAAGAAAAACAATTTGTAGAGGAAATTTACCAGCAGTTAACGGCCCACAAACCAGCTCAGTATATCATTGGCCACGCAGAATTCTTTGGAATGCAGTTAAAAGTGGATGAGCGGGTTTTGATTCCTCGTCCAGAAACAGAAGAGTTGGTGGAACTCATCCTCACAGAAAATCCTGAGGAAAATCTTAAGGTCCTAGATATTGGGACTGGAAGTGGCGCCATAGCTCTTGGATTAGCAAAAAACAGACCAGCTTGGTCAGTGACAGCAGCAGACATTTCCCAAGAGGCTCTTGACCTTGCATCCGAAAATGCTAAAAATCAAAATCTTCAAATATTTTTAAAAAAATCTGACTGTTTTACAGAAATTTCTGAAAAATATGATATAATTGTTTCCAATCCACCCTATATCTCTCGTGAAGATGAGTCAGAGGTCGGTTTGAATGTTTTGCATTCGGAGCCTCATCTAGCTCTCTTTGCAGACGAGGATGGCCTAGCTATTTACCGTAGAATTGCGGAAGATGCAAAAGACTATCTCAAAGATGGTGGTAAGATTTACCTTGAAATTGGATACAAGCAAGGTCAAAGTGTTCCTGAACTTTTTAGTAAGCATCTTCCTGAAAAACGAGTACGAACACTTAAGGACCAATTTGGTCAAGATAGGATGGTTGTGGTTGATGATGGACAGGATTAGACAAGAGTTGGAAAAGGGCGGAGCTGTTGTTTTGCCTACAGAGACGGTTTACGGTCTCTTTGCCAAGGCTTTAGACGAAGAAGCAGTTGACCATGTTTACCAGCTCAAACGTCGTCCAAGAGACAAGGCACTAAATCTCAATATCGCCTCTCTAGAGGACATCTTGCACTTTTCTAAGAATCAGCCACCTTATCTACAAAAACTTGTAGAGAACTTTTTACCAGGTCCCTTAACCATCATTCTCGAAGCCAATGACCGAGTTCCCTATTGGGTCAATTCTGGTCTTGCAACTGTTGGATTTCGGATGCCTAGTCATCCCATTACCCTTGATTTGATTCGAGAGACAGGTCCCTTGATTGGGCCGTCTGCCAATATTTCAGGTCAGGCAAGTGGAGTGACCTTTGAACAAATTCTGAAGAATTTTGATCAAGAGGTTCTGGGTCTGGAAGACGATGCTTTTTTAACTGGACAGGATTCAACTATCGTGGATTTGTCTGGAGACAAGGTGAGAATCTTACGCCAAGGGGCGATTAAGCGAGAAGATATTCTTGCTCAGTTGCCAGAGATTTCTTTTGAGGAGGAATGAAATGCTAAGAGACTTAAGAGAAACTGATTTGAAAGCTATATGTGACATTAACCAAGAGGCTTTGGGCTATTCTTTTAGTCCAGAGGAAACGGCTAGTCAACTAGCTAGACTATCTCAGAATTCCCATCATTTCTTACTTGCTTATGAGGATGCAGCTAGTCATGCCTTGCTTGGATATGTCCACGCTGAGGTCTATGAATCACTTTATTCTAAAGCAGGATTTAATATTTTAGCTTTAGCAGTTTCACCTCAAGCGCAAGGTCAAGGTATTGGTAAAAGCTTACTGCAAGGGTTGGAGCAAGAAGCAAAAAGACGCGGCTATGGGTTTATCCGCTTAAACTCTGCTGATCATCGTCTGGGTGCTCATGCATTTTATGAAAAAGTTGGTTATACTTGTGATAAAGTGCAAAAACGATTTATTCGCATCTTTTAGTTTATTTTCTTGTTGTAAAACAAACTAAAGGACCAGTTACACTATAAAGGAGAAGACCTATGATTTTTGACAAAGACGATTTTAAAGCATACGATACTGATCTCTGGAATGCTATTGCCAAAGAAGAAGAACGCCAACAAAACAACATTGAATTGATTGCTTCGGAAAACGTGGTTTCCAAGGCAGTTATGGCAGCTCAAGGGTCTATCTTGACGAATAAATACGCCGAAGGCTACCCAGGACGCCGTTATTATGGTGGAACAGATGTAGTAGACGTAGTAGAGACTCTAGCTATTGAACGCGCTAAAGAAATTTTCGGTGCTAAATTTGCCAATGTCCAACCACACTCAGGAAGCCAAGCCAACTGTGCGGCTTACATGGCCTTGATTGAGCCTGGCGATACGGTTATGGGAATGGATTTGGCTGCAGGTGGTCACTTGACCCACGGGGCTCCTGTTAGCTTCTCTGGTCAAACCTACAACTTTGTTTCTTATAGTGTGGATCCTGAAACAGAACTCTTGGACTTTGATGCTATCTTGAAACAAGCCCAAGAAGTAAAACCAAAACTAATCGTAGCTGGTGCTTCAGCCTATTCTCAAATTATCGACTTCTCAAAATTCCGTGAAATCGCAGATGCTGTTGGAGCTAAGCTCATGGTGGATATGGCTCATATCGCTGGTTTGGTTGCTGCTGGTTTCCACCCAAGCCCAGTGCCATACGCTCACATCACGACAACAACAACCCACAAAACCCTTCGTGGACCTCGTGGTGGTTTGATTTTGACTAATGACGAAGAACTTGCCAAGAAAATCAATTCAGCTATTTTCCCTGGTATTCAGGGTGGTCCTTTGGAGCATGTTGTAGCTGCCAAGGCTGTTTCCTTCAAAGAAGTTTTGGATCCAGCTTTCAAGGAATATGCTGCTAATGTTATCAAGAACAGCAAGGCTATGGCAGATGTCTTCTTGCAAGACCCTGATTTTCGTATCATTTCTGGAGGAACTGAAAACCACCTCTTCCTAGTGGATGTGACTAAGGTTATAGAAAACGGAAAAGTTGCTCAAAACTTGCTGGATGAAGTCAATATTACCCTAAATAAAAATTCAATCCCATACGAAAGCTTGTCACCATTCAAGACAAGTGGGATTCGTATCGGATCTGCAGCCATCACTGCACGTGGATTTGGTGAAGAAGAGAGTCGCAAAGTGGCTGAACTAATCATTAAAACCCTTAAAAATGCAGAAAATGAAGCTGTCTTAGAAGAAGTGAGAAGTGCAGTTAAAGAATTGACAGATGCCTTCCCATTATACGAGGACTAAAACTTTTATGGACATTTATATTAAGAAAGCCATTATCCATCAGTTTAGCCCGGATGATACCGAGCTGTTTCTAGCGGATAAGTTTCTCAATATCACTCCAAAAATCGAAGAATACTTGCGTAAAAAAATTGAACGTGTGTATTCAGATGAAGCCAAGACTGGGATTTTCGAAGAAGAAAATCCCTTCTTCAATCACATCACAGACGATTTGTTGGAGACATCAGTAACACTGGCTAATCTCTGGAAAGAGGAGTTCAGCATTTCCGAAAATCTCAAGACCAATGACTTGATTTTTGTGCAATTTTCTAAAGAAGGTGTAGAACATTTCGCTTTCTTACGAATTGCCCTGCGTGAGACCCTGACCCACCTCGGTGGAGAAGTTGATAATCCAATCAAGCTGACTCAGAATAACCTGCCTGGATTTGGAACGGGTGCTGATGAGGCCTTGGTGGTCAATCTTCAGAGTCGCAAGTACCATCTCATTGAAAAACGCATCAAGTACAATGGGACTTTCTTGAACTATTTTTCAGACAATCTTCTTGCCGTTTCCCCTAAGATTTCTCCCAAGAAATCCATCAAGGAACTGGAAAAAACGGCCCAGAGAATTGCTGAGACTTTTAACACAGATGATTTTCAATTTCAATCTAAAGTGAAATCAGCGATTTTCAACAACCTAGAAGAAAGCAATGAATTGTCACCTGAGAAATTGGCTAATGACCTTTTTGATAACAATCTGACGGCTCGTTTGAGCTTTATCGACCAAGTCAAGGAAGCCGTACCAGAACCAGTCCAGTTCGATGAAATCGATGCCAGTCGTCAGCTCAAGAAATTTGAAAACCAAAAACTCTCCTTGTCAAATGGAATCGAGCTCATCGTTCCCAACAATGTATACCAAGACGCGGAATCTGTTGAGTTTATCCAAAATGACAATGGAACCTATTCTATCTTAATCAAAAATATCGAGGATATTCAAAGTAAATAATGTTTAAATTTATAAGAAGAGTGCTTGTGCTAGCAGTCTTCCTTTTCGCAGGATACAAAGCTTATCATATCCATCAGGATGTTAAACAAGTCATGACCTACCAACCTATGGTTCGGGAAATCCTCAGTGAAAGAGATACTCCAGCCAATGAAGAGTTGGTGCTCGCCATGATTTATACCGAAACAAAGGGTAAAGAGCGGGATGTCATGCAGTCTAGTGAGTCTGCTAGTGGCGCTACCAATACTATTGATGATGGTGCCTCTAGTATTCGCCAAGGGGTACAGACACTAACAGATAATCTCTATTTAGCACAGAGCAAAGGAGTAGATGTCTGGACCGCCGTTCAAGCCTATAATTTTGGACCTGCCTATATCGACTTTATTGCTCAGAATGGTAAGGAAAATACTTTGGCCTTAGCCAAGCGTTACTCCCGAGAAACGGTCGCTCCAATCCTTGGTAATACTACAGGGAAGACCTACACCTACATCAACCCCATTTCTATCTTTCACGGAGCCGAACTCTATGAAAATGGTGGAAATTATTACTACTCAAGACAGGTTCGCTTTAATCTCTATATCATGAAATTCTTTAATTTCTTCTAAACATCTGGTTTGACCAGGTGTTTTTCACTATAAGTTTTCTTTAAGATTGTTTTATTACCCTAGAAAGGTAAAGGAGGGAATACCCCATGAGAAAGAAATTCTTTCTAACAAGTGCTGCAGTATTGTGGGCCGTAACAGCTATGACGAGTGTCCACGCAGCAACTGATGTTCAAAAAGTAATCGATGAAACCTATGTTCAACCTGAATATGTTCTAGGTTCTTCTCTATCTGAAGACCAGAAAAACCAAACTCTTAGCAAACTTGGCTATGACGCATCAAAAGACACCAAAGATATCAAAACTATGACACCGGATGTCTACTCGAAAATTATGAATGTTGCTAATGATGCTAGCCTACAGCTCTATTCGTCAGCTAAGATTCAAAAGCTGGGGGATAAGTCGCCTCTAGAAGTCAAGATTGAAACGCCTGAAAATATCACCAAGGTGACGCAAGATATGTACCGTAACGCAGCAGTGACGCTGGGAGTGGAGCATGCCAAAATCACAGTTGCAGCTCCTATTCCAGTTACAGGAGAGAGCGCCCTAGCAGGGATTTACTACTCGTTAGAGGCCAATGGTGCCAAAGTACCGCAAGCTAATAAAGACTTGGCCCAAGAGGAGCTAAAAGCCTTATCAGATATCAATGCTGAAAACAAGGACAAGTCAGGGTACGATGCCAATAAACTCAATGTCGCTTTGGCAGATATCAAGGCAGGAATCGCAAAAGCAAAAGAAGCCAAAGGTAACCTGACAGAAGAAGATGTCCGCAAAATCGTTGAAGACACGCTAAAAAACTACAAACTCGATCAGGTTATAACAGGAAACCAGGTCAATATCATTATCAATTTTGCACTCAACCTCTCAAAGAGTGACATTTTGAACAATGCTGATTTCACTAAAACCCTAAATGACCTCAAGGAAAGCATTGTTTCCCAAGCTGGAGATAGCTTCAAAAATATCAACCTCAACTTTGATGCCAATAAAGCGCTAGAAGAGGGGGGTAACTTCTTTAGCTCCCTTTGGCAAGCCATTGTCAACTTCTTCAAGAGTTTTGGTGCTTAGGTCATTTCATGATATAATAGATGGTAACAGAAATGTTGCCGTCTTTTTTTGACGGCCGATAGAAAGTGAAAAATATGCTAAAGAAAAATGATATTGTAGAAGTTGAAATTGTTGATTTGACCCATGAAGGTGCTGGGGTTGCTAAGGTAGATGGTTTGGTTTTCTTTGTAGAAAATGCTCTTCCAACTGAGAAAATCCTCATGCGAGTCCTTAAGGTCAATAAAAAGATTGGCTACGGGAAAGTTGAAGAATACCTTACACATTCTCCGCATCGTAACCAAGATCTTGACCTAGCTTATCTACGCTCAGGTATCGCTGATTTGGGGCATCTTGCCTATCCAGAGCAGCTCAAGTTTAAAACCAAACAAGTAAAAGATAGTCTATATAAGATTGCTGGAATCACGGATGTAGAGGTTGCTGAAACGCTTGGCATGGAACATCCAGTCAAGTATCGAAATAAGGCACAGGTGCCCGTTCGTCGAGTGAATGGTGTCTTGGAAACTGGTTTTTTCCGTAAAAATTCGCATGACCTCATGCCTCTTGAAGATTTCTTTATCCAGGATCCTGTCATTGACCAAGTTGTGGTAGTTCTACGCGATTTGCTTCGTCGTTTTGATTTAAAACCTTATGACGAAAAGGAGCAGTCTGGCTTGATTCGAAATCTTGTAGTGCGACGTGGTCATTATTCCGGACAAATCATGGTCATTTTAGTAACAACTCGTCCGAAAGTTTTCCGAGTGGAGCAATTGATTGAACACCTTATCAAGCAGTTCCCAGAGATTGTGTCTGTCATGCAAAATATCAACGACCAGAATACCAATGCGATTTTTGGCAAGGAGTGGAAGACTCTTTATGGTCAAGACAATATCACGGACCAGATGTTGGGAAATGACTACCAAATCGCTGGACCAGCCTTTTATCAGGTCAATACAGAAATGGCAGAAAAACTTTATCAAACAGCTATTGACTTTGCGGAGTTAAGAGCAGATGATGTGGTGATTGACGCTTATTCTGGGATTGGAACGATTGGATTATCCGTTGCCAAGCATGTCAAAGAAGTCTACGGTGTTGAAGTGATTCCAGAAGCAGTAGAGAATAGCCAGAAGAATGCTGCATTAAACAATATTACAAATGCTCACTATGTCTGTGACACAGCTGAAAATGCCATGAAGAATTGGCTCAAGGAAGGTATTCAACCAAGTGTTATCCTAGTGGACCCACCACGCAAGGGCTTGACCGAGAGCTTTATCAAAGCAAGCGCCCAAACAGGAGCAGACCGCATCGCTTATATTTCATGTAATGTCGCAACCATGGCGCGTGATATCAAACTCTATCAAGAATTGGGATATGAGTTGAGGAAAGTCCAGCCGGTGGATCTTTTTCCTCAAACGCATCATGTTGAGGCGGTATCACTGCTTATACGAGCTGAGGCATCAGCAAAGTAGAAGAAGATGCTCCGCCCATGGGATAGGACTCGTAGAATGAGGAGGGAAACCGACGAAATGATACGGTAAGTCCGAACCGCTGAGTGTGGTGATGCCTTTAACCGACTAATATAGGATTGTAGAGATGGTAAACTGGATAGGATTTTGGTTAAGTTTAGTAGTCATTTTTACAGGAATATCATGTGCCAATTTCTCGACAACATCACAATCTCAGGAAGTGGGCAGATTCCTGTAACCTTTCTAGAAGGAACAGAAGTTGACTTGTAGGAGACTGCAATCGAAAGGTTGCGGTTTTTTGTGTTGTTTTGTGGTATAATAAGCTAAAACGATAAACGGTAAGATTGGTTACTAGCTGTAGGAGTTATATTATGGGTAAGTGGACTTGTCAATGCGGATATTCAATGAATGACCATGCTGCCCCAGACCCGAATGCTTTTTCGGTATTCTCGAATGAGTTATGGGAAAAGATAACGGATACCGCAGATGAAAATAATAAGATTGATTATTATGATATTTCTGATGCTTCATACTATGCCTGGCAATGTCCAAATTGTCATAGCTTGATGGTATTCGGTGAGGATGAGAATCCAAATTGTTATACTTTCTATAAGTGGATAGATTTAGATCGTAAAGAGAAGGAGCTAACTGATCAAGAGACTGATTCAAATTCATCAGATATAGTTTATAGAGTTGCATCAGTCACTTTCTCAGAGTTTGGTGAGGAGTACATCTATATTTGTGAGGATGAATCAATCAGGGAAGACCATTTTGTGGTTGTACCTGTTGGAATCAACAATGTCGAAAAGGTTGCTCATGTTGTGAAGATATTTCAGGCTTCGCAAAAAGACCTCTCATATCCAATTGACAAGTTAAAGCATGTGATTAAGCGTTATTCTGATTTTGATAAAGAGAAAGCAAAAGAGATTGCAGCTGAATTATTAAGGTCAGGTCGATGTTTGCAAATAGATGATTTTTCTAAATCATTAGTAGCAGATGACTATTTCGATATTTTGCACAATAAACTTGGATACTGGTGGTTGGAACTGAATGGCGTTCCCATTCCAATGAAGGTTGTCCTATTGAATACCAATTATGAAAAGTATCACGTTGACTGCGCTATACATATCAAACCTTTCAAGATGAATTACAGTACTTTCCAATCGTTAAAGTTATGTACCGACTTTGAGATTGACGCTTCTCGATGGGTTGATGTCATTTCTGATGATTATGTTTGGGGAAATTCCTGGGAACTTGATGGTATCCAGTTTGGGATAACCTGTCAGGAATCATCAGAGGAGGATGAAGTGACACTTGGCAAATACAGCCGTGTCCCATATTATAACGACTGGCATCCAGATTTGAGCGAGAGATATGGCTTTAATGTAGCTTGGAAACCACATGAATCTGATGAAGACTTGTCGGTAGACTTTTACATTTCTTAGAGTAATAAATTCGTTCAATAATATAATCACAAAGCCAGTCTAGTTCCGATCATTCTAACTATTTTAAAGGATTAATTATATGTTTGATACAACTGAGTCAGGTTATTACAATAACGGTGAATCATTTTTTATTAATGGTGGACTACATGATAAGAGTTTACATGAATTATTACCGATAATTCAACATGAGACTGTTCACCATCGAATTTTCCATACATCTTCTTTGGGTCTACTATTGATAATGTTTGAAAAAATATCTCTTACAGATTCTACTAGAGATGAAATTTTACAAGGTGTTAGTAAATATTATAAAAGAATGCAAGAGCAGCTTGCTACATATATAGAAATGTTGAGACTTCTTGAGAAATCTGGAGTGGAAGCATTTAAAAATGAAGCAATATACATGAGAGAATATAATAAAGTATATTTCAATTATTTTAAGAATCTTTCATATAAGAACAAGCATCTTGGTTATTTTCGGATTATCAATTATACAACGGAAAAAATACAATCATTGATTAATTGTCTACTATTAATTGGTAGAGATGCGTTTAATATTGATGTTACTAAATTTGGTCTAGAATCTATAACAACTCTTTCTCAGTTACAAACTGTAATGTCAGAAGGTCGTTGTTCTAGATGCAATTCTTACAATAAATGTAGTTGTGGCATAGAGCGTCGACTTGACTTCAATCCCAATAGGAGATTTAGTAAATTAATACAAACTATATCATGGGTTAATGGAGAGTTTGAGTATGATCAGAGTGTGATTGAGTGTAGCACTCTGGAAACCAATGGAATTGATGATTATATTAAAATTGTAGAGCAAAATTATCCTTCAAATTTCATGGTGCGTAACAGATTAAGTAGTTTTTATTTAAAAGAGGATAATTCAAATACCTTCGGTTTACCCGATTTAGCACATTCTTTCCCATTTTTAGAAATTAGTGGGGAGAACTATGATACTCCAGAGATAAAGTACATTGCTAATCCAGAAGAGTTATTTAGTTTAGATAATATAAAGTATATTAATGTAATTCCTTCAGGCCTTTTGTTAACGGTAAACGTCGTTTTATCGAACGGAGAAAATTATTATTGTATGTACGTTGATGACGAGTTGAATAGTGGTTTTTTACTAGTTTTACAATTGGCCTATCGCAATAATGCAATATTACAATTCCATGATTTTTATATTTTTAAATATCCTAATTGGAAAGACCTATTAGCTGGATAAAGTCCGTATAATTGTGTAAAAGTAAAAAGGCCATATAACAGTCCTTTTACGGTACAATGTTTTTAACGACAA
>NZ_JBJUSF010000018.1:0-46123 GCF_046098195.1 Streptococcus sp. ST14 | reverse complement strand
TGGGACTTTTTTTCTACAACAAAATAGGCTCCATAATATCTATAAGGGATTTACCCACTACAAATATTATAGAGCCAGAAAACCAAGCCCAACTGGCTTGGTTTTTGTTTAGAAACAATCCCAGAAAGAGATATGTTTGTCGTAAAAGTCTGGATAGTTTTCTCTTAGGTGGCTAGCCGTCAGATAATAAAAAGTAGAATGGCAAGAGGTGACGATTGGCATAAGAGAGGAAAATCGCTGAGAACTAGTGAGGGCTAAAAGGACAAATAATAGAAAGTCAATGGTGAGAACTCCTAAATAGTAGAAGCGAATCTTTTTATTGATTTGAGGATAAATCTCAGGGAAATGATGCTTGAGTCGGAAAACCAAGCGAAATAGCAGTAATCCCTGAGCAAGGATTAAAATGAATCCAGAGAGTAGGAGCCAGTCCAAAGATGTCTCGGATTTGGTGTAAAAAAATGTAAATAGTAGTAGCAAATCGCTGACTGCAATAGCTGCAAAATGGATTCTAAAGAGCTTTTTCATAGGAAGACCTCCCTCTTTTATCTAACTTCATTTTACACCAAACGAATGGGAGTTGCAACTAACATAATAAAAAATCCCTAAAAGGAATTTCTTTCAGGAATAAGGGGTTAGTTGATTTTTTCGACATAGAGTTGTTTGGCGATATCCATACTAACTTGGAGGTCTTCGTCTTTGTTGACCAGAGTAAAGCTATTGGAAAAGCCATCAAACTGCTTGACTTGGAGTTGGTCACCGATATGAATTGCGTGCTTTTCTAGATATTTGAGTAGTTCAAAGCTATCATGAACCCGAGTCAGGAGATAGGTTCCAGCTTCCTGGACGGCTGCTAGTGGCAGGTTATTGATTTCAACCAAGAGTTCTCCCTCAGCAGGTATGGTTCCGCCGTGGGGGCAGGTTTGAGGGAAACCAAGCAGTTTATCCAGTCTCTTTACAAATAGGTCAGAGACAGTGTGCTCTAGGACCTCAGCTTCTTCGTGGATTTGATCGCTAGTATAGTCTAGATGGTGAACTAGAAAGACTTCAATCAAACGGTGTTTACGATAGAGCTCAGAGACCAGTTTGAGGCCAATATCTGTCAATAGATAGCCGTTCTCCTTATCCTTGAGGATGAGATTTTCACTTTTCATGCGTTTGATCATCTCTGTTACAGCAGGCGGAGAGACCTGCATACGGGCAGCAATTTCTTTGTTGGTGATTTTTTGCATGTCCGTACCGATTTCATAAATACATTTTAAATAATCTTCTTTATTTGGAGTCATTCGTTTCCTCTTGTATATTCTCTCCATCTAGTATACCAAAAAAAGCTAGATTTCTCTAGCTTTCTGTCATAATGCTTGTGATTTTAGTCCAACTCTTTAACGGCGGCAATTGCGGCTTCGAAGTTTGGCTCAGAATTGATATTATCCACGTATTCAACGTAGCGAATCGTATTGTCAGTATCGAGGACAAAGACTGCGCGTGCTAATAGGTGCCATTCGTTGATCAAGAGGGCATAATCGTGCCCGAAAGAATGGTCAAAGTAGTCTGAAAGCATAATGGCATTGTCAAGGCCTTCAGCACCGCACCAACGTTTTTGAGCAAAAGGTAGGTCCATTGAAACAGTCAATACGACCGTGTTGTCCAGTCCAGCCAATTCTTCATTAAAACGACGTGTTTGAGTTGAGCAGATGCCTGTATCGATAGAAGGAACGACACTCAAGACTTTTTTCTTGCCATCAAAATCAGCCAGAGATTTTTTAGAAAGATCTGTTGTAGTAAGAGAAAAATCAAGCGCCTTGTCTCCGACTTGTAGTTGTTTACCTGTAAAGCTCACAGGATTTCCGAGAAAAGTTACCATAGGATACTCCAATCTTTTTTCTTCCATTGTAGCTGAAACAGTCGAAATTTTCCAATGATTTGACCGGAAATGTGGGCATAGAAAAAACGCCAGCTCATATGAGAATGACGTTTTTCAGAGGCTTATTTTGCCAATCCTTCAGCAATCTTGTCAAGGTTGTATTTCATCATGTTGTAGTAGCTGTCGCCTTCTTTGCCTTCTTCAGCGATTGAGTCAGTAAAGATTTGCGCGTAAATTGGGATATTTGTGTCTTGTGAAACAGTTTTCATTGGACGGTCATCGACACTTGATTCAACAAAGAGGGATGGAACTTTTGTTTGGCGAAGTTTTTCAACCAAGGTCTTGATTTGTTCAGGTGTTCCTTCTTCTTCAGTATTGATTTCCCAGATGTAAGCACTTGGGACACCATAGGCTTTAGAGAAGTATTTGAATGCTCCTTCGCTGGTTACAATGAGTTTCTTTTCAGCAGGGATGTTATTAAATTTATCCTTACTTTCTTTATCAAGTTTGTCTAACTTATCAGTATATTCTTTGAGATTTTTTTCATAGAATTCTTTGTTGTTAGGGTCTTTGGCGCTCAATTGTTTGGCGATATTTTTAGCAAAGATAATCCCATTTTCAAGGTTGAGCCAAGCGTGTGGGTCTTCTTTACCTTTTTCATTTTTTCCTTCAAGGTAGATGACTTCAACCCCTTCACTGACTGCAAAGTAGTCTTTGTTTTCAGTTTTCTTGGCATTTTCTACCAATTTTGTAAACCAGGCATTGCCACCTGTTTCAAGGTTGATACCGTTATAGAAAATGAGGTCAGCCTCAGAAGTTTTCTTAACATCTTCAGGGAGTGGTTCGTATTCGTGTGGGTCTTGTCCAATCGGAACGATACTGTGAAGATCAATCTTGTCACCAGCAATATTTTTAGTAATATCAGCGATGATTGAATTTGTAGCAACAACTTTTAGTTTTTGACCAGAAGCTGTATCTTTTTTTCCGCTAGCACATGCTACAAGAGCAATGACGGAAAGAAAGAGAACGAGTAATGTACCTAATTTTTTCATTAGATCCTCCAATTTATTATTGGGGCTTTGCCCCTTATTTTAACAAATGTTTATTTTTTAGTTTCAAATATCGTTGTTTGGGAGCGATAAAGAAGCTAATGAGAAAGAAACTAGCAGCTGTAAGCACGATACTAGAACCTGCCGCAACGTTAAAGCTATAGCCGATAAAGAGTCCCAAAACTGAAGCAGTAGCTCCAAAGGTTGAGGAAAGGAAAATCATACTTTTCAGGCTATTAGCATACAGATAAGCAGTTGCGGCTGGGGTAATCAGCATGGCTACAATCAGGATAGTTCCGACACTTTGCATGGCTGTCACAGACACGAGAGTCAAGAGTACCATGAGAAGGTAGTGATAGAAATTGACAGGCATTCCCATGGCTTTAGCCAAGAGTTCATCAAAGGAAGTTATCAAGAGTTGCTTGAAGAAAATCCAGATTAACAAGAGAATGACTGCTCCCACACCCATAGTAATAAACATATCCGTATCTTGGACGGCCAGGATATTACCAAAAAGGATATGGAAAAGGTCAGTTGAACTTTTAGCGACACTAATCAAGATGATACCGAGGGCTAAGAAAGAAGAAAAGGTAATGCCGATGGCGGTATCGCTTTTGATAATCGAGTTTCCCTTGATGTAGGTAATGATGATGGCAGCTAGCAGTCCAAAGACAATGGCTCCGATAAAGAAGTCAAGGCCCAAGATAAAGGAGAGGGCTACACCTGGTAATACAGCATGTGAAATGGCATCTCCCATGAGTGACATCCCGCGTAGGATGATGAAACATCCCACAGCTCCAGCTACGATCCCGACGACAATGGCTGTTATCAAGGCATTTTGTAAGAAATGGAATTTTTGCAATCCATCGATAAATTCTGCAATCATAGGTCACCTCCATTGAAAAAGAGTCGATTACCGTAAGCTTCTTTGAGATTGGCTTCGGTAAAGGTTTCTTTGGTTGGACCAAAGGCAATCACTTCTCGATTGACAAGCAAGACTTGATCGAAGTAGTGGGGAACCTTGCTGAGGTCGTGGTGGACGATGAGAACCGTCTTTCCAGCTTTTTTCAAATCTCTCAGCGTATTCATGATGATTTCCTCACTGACAGAATCAATCCCAACAAAGGGTTCATCCAAGAGGATATAGTCTGCTTCCTGAACCAAACATCTGGCAATCAAGACCCGCTGGAATTGACCTCCAGACAGTTGACTGATTTGCCGTTCAGCGTAGTCAGCTAGACCGACGATTTCAAGGGCTTCTTTCACTTTCTTCCAATGTTTAGCCTTTAAACTGCGAAAGAGAGGGATAGAAGGAAGGAGTCCTAGCGAGACGCATTCCTTGACCTTGATGGGAAAGTTGTAGTCGATATTGATTTTTTGTTCGACATAGGCAATTCGGTGTAAGGATTTTTTAACTTCCTTGTCATCGAGAAATGCCTGACCTTGATGTGGGATAATTCCCAACATACCTTTTAATAGTGTTGATTTCCCAGCGCCGTTTGGACCAATGATGCCGGTAATTGTTGGTCCATGGAGCACTAGTGAAATATCCTTAAGTGCCAACGTTTCTTTGTAGGAGACACTGAGGTTTTCGATACGTATCATAAACTTGTATTCCTCCTGTCTCTTAATATACATTAAAAAAAAATTAAGTCAAGTTAATTTTTGAAAAAATTAAAATAATAACTGAAAAACAATAGGAAACATCCGTTTATTTTTAATTGCATTCCTAGGTAATTTTTGTTAAGCTAAAAACAAGTACAAATGAAAGCGAGAACAAGATGACACGTTATCAAGATGATTTTTATGATGCAATCAATGGAGAATGGCAGAAAACAGCTGAAATTCCAGCAGATAAGTCTCAAACGGGAGGTTTTGTTGATTTAGATCAGGAAATTGAAGACCTGATGCTGGCGACAACAGACAAGTGGTTGGCAGGTGAAGAGGTGCCTGAGGATGCTATCTTGGCAAACTTTGTCAAATACCACCGCCTAGTTCGTGATTTTGACAAGAGAGAAGCTGACGGTATCAAACCTGTCTTACCACTCCTTAAAGAATTCCAAGAATTGGAGACTTTTGCAGATTTCACTGCCAAACTAGCAGAGTTTGAGCTTGCTGGCAAACCAAACTTTCTTCCTTTTGGTATATCGCCAGACTTTATGGATGCCAGAATCAATGTTCTATGGGCTAGCGCTCCAAGCACGATCCTGCCAGATACGACCTACTATGCAGAAGAACATCCTCAGCGCGAAGAGCTCTTGACTCTTTGGAAAGAAACTAGCGCAAATCTCCTCAAGGCTTATGATTTCTCTGATGAAGAAATTGAAGACTTGTTAGAGAAAAGACTAGAATTGGACCGTCGAGTGGCGTCAGTAGTGCTTTCTAATGAAGAAAGTTCAGAGTATGCTAAACTTTACCATCCATATACTTATGAAGATTTCAAGAAATTTGCGCCTGCCCTACCTTTGGATGACTTCTTCCAAGCTGTTCTTGGACAAGTACCAGACAAGGTTATCGTAGACGAGGAACGTTTCTGGCAAGCCGCAGACCAATTCTATAGTGAAGAAGCTTGGCCTCTCCTCAAGGCAACCTTAATTTTAAGTGTTGTTAATCTCTCAACCAGCTATTTAACAGAAGAAATCCGTGTCTTGTCAGGTGCTTATAGCCGTGCGCTATCTGGAGTTCCAGAAGCCAAAGACAAGGTCAAGGCAGCCTATCACTTGGCCCAAGGTCCCTTTAAGCAAGCCCTTGGTCTCTGGTATGCGCATGAAAAATTCTCCCCAGAAGCTAAGGCAGACGTAGAGAAAAAAGTGGCGACTATGATTGATGTTTATAAGGAACGTTTGGCTAAGAATGACTGGCTCACTCCTGAAACGCGTGATAAGGCTATTGTCAAACTCAATGTCATCAAGCCTTATATCGGTTATCCAGAGGAATTGCCAGCCCGCTACAAGGACAAGGTAGTGGACGAAACTGCCAGTCTCTTTGAGAATGCCCTAGCCTTTGCGCGTGTGGAAATCAAGCACAGCTGGAGCAAGTGGAACCAGCCAGTTGACTACAAGGAGTGGGGCATGCCAGCACACATGGTTAATGCCTACTACAATCCTCAGAAGAACTTGATTGTTTTCCCAGCTGCCATTTTACAGGCTCCATTCTATGACTTGCATCAGTCATCTTCAGCCAACTATGGTGGTATCGGAGCAGTTATCGCTCACGAAATTTCTCATGCCTTTGATACAAATGGAGCTTCCTTTGATGAAAATGGTAGCCTCAAGGATTGGTGGACAGAGAGTGACTATACTGCCTTTAAGGAAAAAACTCAGAAAGTTATCGACCAGTTTGATGGTCAAGAATCTTATGGTGCCACTATAAATGGTAAGTTGACAGTTTCAGAAAACGTTGCTGACCTTGGAGGAATTGCTGCAGCCCTTGAAGCTGCTAAGAGAGAGCCAGACTTCTCTGCTGAAGAATTCTTCCACAACTTTGCTCGTATCTGGCGTATGAAAGGCCGTCCGGAGTTGATGAAACTCATGGCCAGTGTCGATGTGCACGCGCCTGCTAAACTCCGTGTCAATGTCCAAGTACCAAACTTCGATGACTTCTTTACAACTTATGATGTCAAAGAAGGCGACGGTATGTGGCGTTCACCAGAGGATCGTGTGATTATTTGGTAAGACAAAAACCAAGGATTTTCTTCCTTGGTTTTTTGCTTGCTAGAAAAAAGGATTAAAGGTCTTTTCGTGAGCGATGGTCGTAGCTGGACCATGCCCAGGATAGACATCGTAGTTAGGAAGAGTAAAGAGTTGCGTCTGAATGCTATGGAGGAGTTGTTCCGTGCTACCTGTAGGAAGGTCTGTCCGTCCGATGGTTTCTCGGAAAAGAGCATCTCCGGTCAAGACTAGATGAGCATCAGGAAAGACCAGGGAAACGCCGCCGATAGAGTGCCCTGGGGTCGGTAGAACGGTAAAACGAAATTCCTCAAGCTGGTATTCCTCATGAAAGACAAAGGTGTGCTCTGCTGGTTTTGCGACCACATCTGCCATATCATCATGACGAGGGAGACCAGAGAGATTATCGACTGGAGTGTAAAGCCAGCTAGCTTCGCTCTCTGCTACATAAACTGGAGGATTTCCAAAAGTCTCGCGAACCAAGTCCAGACTCATAATATGGTCGTAGTGGGTGTGGGTCAGGAGAATCGCGCAGACGGGTTTGTTGATTTTTTCGATAGTCATGCGAATAGCTTCCCAATGGCTACCTGGGTCAACCACAATCAGGTGTTGGTTTCCCTCTATGTAGTAGGTATTTTCATAGGCAACGGGATTCACGGTTTTATGGATTTTCATACTGGCTCCAATCTCAAAGAATGTACTAAACTAAGTATAGCATAGAAGAGAGAAATAAAGTGAAAAGAAAGTCCCACTTTTGTGTTAGAGGGACAATGATCTTATTTAAACTTGAAACCTTCGTAAATGAGTTTTGCTTTGGGATTCTTTTTCTTGATTTGCTTGGCAAGGGCTTTCATCATAGGAAGAGGTCCACACATATAGACCGTAGTCTGGTCAGGGATTTCTTCTTGATCCAAAGTCAGGTATCCTTTTTCATTGCTATCGATCAGCTGCAGGTCAAAGTTAGCATTTTGACGGGCGTAGTCTCGAAGTAGATCTAGGTAGACAGCATTTTCCTCTCCACGGAAACTATAGTAGAAGCGGACGCTCTTGTCTAGGATAGGATGCTCCCGGATATAAGAGATGAAAGGTGTCATTCCAATTCCACCTGCGATCCAGATTTGCTGCTTTGGACCATGTTCCATAGTCATATGCCCATAGGCGCGATCAACCGCAACCTTGCTACCAACTTGAAGATTGTCATAGATATTCTTGGTGTGGTCACCAGAGTTTTTTATCGTAAAATAAAGAGTTCGTCCTTGCCCTCCTGAGATGGAGAAAGGGTGTGGAGCAGTCTCAAAACCTTTTTGGAAAATTTTTAGAAAGGCAAATTGTCCATATTCGTAGGTGAAAGGATGACTAAGTTCGATTTCAATTTCAGTTGTATCGTGGTTGAGGCGTTTGATTCCTACGATTTTTCCAAGATAGGTGAAACCGACTTTTTGATAAAGAAAAATAATATAAAAACCTGCAAGCAAGCCTAAAAGAGCATAGATTCCAAAGATAAGACCTAGGAAACTAAAGGAGAGAAGACGATTTCCCATGATCATCAAAACATGAAAAAGGCCAAAGATATAGGCTAGATAAACCAATCGATGAATCCATCTCCATGCTTCATACTGGATATATTGTCCCAGATAGGCAACCAGAACGATGCTGATAAAGATATAGATAGCAATATTTCCAAACTGGGCGGCCAAATGCGAACCCCAGAGACCGCCCATGCTAAAGTTGTGTAGGGTTAGTAGGAGAATGGATAGAAAAGCCGTGAATTTATGAGCTAGATACATCTTTTCAAGTCCGTTGAACCAAGCCTCAAGCAAGGGTAAACGGCTAGCTAGTATAAAAGTAAGTGAGAGGGTAGTGAGAGCTAAACCAGGGATTAGAAACTGACTAGCACCTGAACTGATCCAAGCTAGAATAGTCAGAAGCATACTAAGTCCGATAAATAAAATACCTTTTAATGATTTCATAGTAGAATTCCTTTCATGGATTTATCTTATATTAGATGTAATAATATTTGTTACATTTTAACAAAAAATGAATCTCTAGTCAAGGTTTAGGTTCTAGGCCTCTAAGTCAAATCTTCATGATAATCCATAAATAATGGCTAAGAAATATACTGTTAAATTTGTGCACTTCTTATAGAAAATTTTTTGTTATAACAATGTAAGGCTTGGGAAAATTTAACTTCTACAAGACTCCAAAAAATAAATTGATACATTAAAGTGTATTTTATTTAATTATAAGATAAATGATTCCGGGAGTTTACACGCTGTAAACCTTCATGGATATTGGTTTTTTAAAGCATTTACCATTAAATTATTTTTGTATTTTTCTAAAATAAAATTATAAAAGTTGTTGAAAAAGATAGGGAAAAGTGTTAGTATGAATATGCATATTGAATACGAGGATATAATCCTTTTGAAATATCAAAATTTAAAAGCCTTTTTAAGGAGAGAAAGAAATTTTGTTTTTCTATATTTCAATATCAACATAATGAAAATAGGGAGGTTGTGTATCTTATGAAGAGTAAGCAACAGGGTTTTAGAACGGAGAAGTACATTCGTTATGGCATTCGGAAGTACAGCTTTGGGGCAGCGTCGGTGGCAATTGCGACCGGTTTGATGATGTTCCTAGGTAATGGTGCGGTATCGGCAGCGGAAGTACAAGGTGCAGATGCAACAGTGGCAACGACAACACCAGTAGCAACAAAGGAGTCGGAGTCAACTATAACGGCGGAGAAATCTGAAGCTAAGGCGTCAGAAAAAGTAGTAGAGACTAAAAAAGTTGATAAGACTGCTCTGACTAAAAAAGTAGTTGAGTTAGAAGCGAAGATTGCATCTGCAAAGAAAGCTGATGCAACAGCGATAGCTACTGCAAATGAAGTATTGACTGCGGCAAAGGCAGTTCTTGCAAACGAAACTGCAAAACAGGCTGATATCGATGCAGAGCATGCTAAAGTTGAAGCTTTGATTACAGTTGTAGTTGAGTCAGACGAAGCTGGGAAACAAGTTGAGAAAACAGCAGCAACTACAGCAGTCAAACCAGTGGCGACCACTGCTACAGAAAAAGCAGAAAAAGTAGAAGAAACAAAAGAAACTGTCGAACCAGTCCAAGAAGCTAAAAAAGTCTTAGAACAAGTTACCTCTGAAGCTGAGGTAACCAATGTTTTAGCAACTGAAGCAATCCGGAAAAATAACCTTGAGGCTGAAAACAAAGCGGCAATTGAGGCAGCGATAGCTAATAATAAAGAAGTTATTGCGGAAGCTAAAAAAGTGTTAGTTACGGATAGCGTTACAGCTAAACAAATCAATGATCAATTGTCACGCTTAAATGATTCCATTATTGCTGTCTACAATGATCTGAAAAAAGCAGGAATCGGAAAAGATGGAAACTTCGGAGTAGCTTTGGCTGCTCAAGATTTCTATGCTGAAGAGGGTTCTAACACAACTCATGCATCGGAAACAAACGCTGCAAATCATACTGGTAAAGATACCTATACGATCCCGGTACAAGAAATTAAATTAATTAAAGGTACTGATGCTACAGGGCTAGAGATTGAAGTCTATTCTAATCAACGGACTGGTGAAGATACCAATGCTGGAAATGGGATGCATACAGAACAAGGTGGAAAAACTGGTCATAACAACAAAGGACGTGTAGACTATCCATTAACCCCTGATGCTGCTAAAAAGTTAGCTGAAGAAGCACCACTTTGGAGAAATAAACTCCGTGCGGATGGGTCAAGAATTTCAAACGCTGCGACGTCAATATACTCTGCTAACGGTGGTTATGAATACCTAGCTACAGAAATTTATGGCTATGGGTATGAACAAGGAGTTGACAGAGTTTATATTAAAGGCTTGAAAGATCGTATCGCTGTTTCTGAAAATGCCAAGCAAGCTGGTTGGAGTTTAACTTCTGTAACCCCAACTAACCTTGTGCCGGGATTGACATACGATTCAGAAACAGACACAATTCAAGGAAAAGTTATAGCGGATATTGAAAATGGAGTGTATGACTTACGATTCAATATTACTGCAACGAATACAGATGGGCGGACTGTCACCTTCCAAATTCAGAATCTACGTGCTGGTTGGGTAGGTTGGCAAGATAGTACGCCTCCTAAAATAAAATCAGATTCAGCTCGTTATGATAGAACTGTTGGTGATGATGCGAATATCAATCTTCGTTTTCATGATTCTTCGGGAGCTAGTGCGATACCTGGCAATTCAGCAGGAAACTATGACTATACAACTGCTGAAGGTAAAGTAGTTAAAGTTCGTCAAAATTCTTCTAAAGCAGTCACAGGTGTCTCAGGCTACAACACTATAGGAGCAGAATTAGATGATTCTAAAGTGTTGATTCCTGGCACCAACTATACTGTAACAAACAGTACTGCTGAAGAGCAAAAAGCTGCTGGAACCAATATGGGTAATGCTGTCATTGGAGGTAAGGTGACAGAGGCAGGTATCTATACCGTTTCAGTATTTGCTAAAGATTATGATAAGTTATCTAATAATACGACATGGAATCAGTCAGGTCAAGAGGCGCACGGTTCTATTACTGTAGTTGTTAAGCCTAAAGTTGAAGTTCAAAACGTTGAAACTTACTCAACAGTTGTACCAGTTAAAATTTCTAAAGGTGCATCAAGTGCTAAGGTAACAATGCCTGATGGTACTGTAACCAATCTAAAAGCAGTTAATGGCAAATGGCTCGTAGACAGTGCTTCAACCAACACAGCTGTTTCTGAAAATCAAGAATTAGGTATTGTAGATTCCGATACAGTCTTTAATATTCCTGTGACATCAGAGGCGACTGCCAAAGTTGGTGTGGACAATATTAAAGTGGAAGCATCTGTTGAAAATGTGAAGGGAACTTTCTTACGTGAACAAGTTGAGTTAAATGGAACGGATGGGCAAAAACATACTGCGACTTTTAATAAGGCTACCGGACACTGGGAGTTACCTGGCGACTATGCTGAAAGTAAAACACTGAATAGTGATGGTACGACAAGATGGACTAAACGTCAAGTGTACACAGAAGCTCAGCAAGACGGTGGTATGAAATTTTATATCTATGAGTACATTCGACAGCTTGATAGCACTGGGAAAGTGACAAGTGTAGAAACGCCAACTCGCCCAGAAACGATTTATGTTTCTAAGAATACTAATCAGGTAGGTGATGGAATGTCAGTAACTGTCACTTATGACAAACATTCAAATACCTGGGCGTCATCTGATGGAACGGAAGTGACTGCTACTAAGCTTGGAAATGACTCTTGGGAAGTTCATACTAAGTCAGGATTTGGTGGTATTATTAGAGGGACTATTGCCACAAATACGGATGTGGCAACGGTTGTAAATACAAAACCAACAGCAACTTCACAAGATTATACTTCAACAAAAGGTACAACTGTTGATCTTCGTAATGAAGCAAAAGCTGCAGTAAGCATCTCAGACTCTGAAGATACGAAATATGGAAAAACTACCTATATCACTCGAATCACAGTAACATCGCCTTCAGGAGTTCAAAAAGTATTTGATACCAAACAAGATGCAAATAACTATAATATTGCTAGTGGATATAGCTTAAATGAAGTAGGAGTATATACTGTTAAGATTGATGTTATTGATAGTAATGGAAATTATACTACTGAAGCAACAATCGGTGGAACTGAGTCGGGAGTTGATCATGGAGTTGATTCATCAACCGCTACAACAACCTACCATATTACAGTAACTGATACGATTGAAGGACATAATGTGACTTCGACTGATATTCAAGGTGCTACTCAAAAAGAAACTCCAACCTTTACATCTGTTGGAGATGGATCGCCAGTAAAACCAAGTGCTTCTTCGCCTGCTAAGTTAGTAGATCCAAAAACAGGTGGATTTGTTGATACTCTAACAATTGATGGTCAGGGTACCTACTCAATTAATAATGAAACAGGTGAAATAACTTTTGTTCCATTGAAGACATTTACCGGTACAGCTACACCTGTCACAGTTTCACTTACTGCAAAATTAGGAAAAGATGCTAATGATACGGATATTACAGCAACTGCTACAGCAACGTATACTCCAACTGTAATACCTGTTAAACCAACTTCTACAGATGATGAGTCTGAAGGACCTAAAGGACAAACACAAAACGGTACACCAACTTTTACTGGTGGTAAAGTTGAAGTAAACGGTGTAGAGAAGACTGTTGAAATTGATGAAAATGTTAAACCAACCTTTGATGATGGCACAACTAAGAAAGTTGTTCCAGGAGAAGGAACTTATACCATTGATGAAAATGGTGTGGTAACTTTCACACCAGAAAAAGACTTTGTTGGGAAGGCTTCAGGAGTTACAGTCAAACGAGTTGATAAGAACGGAACAGAAATAACTGCAAAATACACTCCAACTGTACGTCCAATTACTTCATTTGTAGATACTGAGGGGAATACATTAATTCCAACCGAAGACGGTGAACAACCTAAGAAGGATATTCCAGGCTACCGCTTCGTAGAGACTAAGAAACTTCCAAACGGTGACACAGAACATGTCTACGAAAAAGTGAAGACTAGTCACAAGGATAAGGAAGGCAATGAAATTCCAGGTTATCCAACCGAAGACGGTGAACAACCTAAGAAAGATATCCCAGGTTACCGCTTCGTAGAGACTAAGAAACTTCCAAATGGCGACACAGAACACGTTTATGAGAAGGTTAAGACCAGTCATAAGGATAAGGAAGGCAATGAAATTCCAGGTTATCCAACCGAAGACGGTGAACAACCTAAGAAAGATATCCCAGGTTACCGCTTCGTAGAGACTAAGAAACTTCCAAACGGTGACACAGAACATGTCTACGAAAAAGTTGTTACTGCCCCTCAACAAAAACCGACTGAGCAATCTCTAACTACTAAAGCAACCAAAGAATTACCTAATACTGGTATGGAAGATCATGCAGCTTTGGCAACTCTAGGAGTACTTGGTTTGATGAGCGGATTTGGACTTGTGTCTCGCAAGAAAAAAGAAGACTAATTCTATACTCAAGATTCTAAGTAGTATCCATTAGTTTCTTAAACAAAAAACCAACTAACCATTAGGTTAGTTGGTTTTTGTCTATTCTCGATTTTTCCAAGCTTGGTAACGGGTATCGATCAAGAGTTGGGTTAAGCGTCCCATGATTTCTCTTTCTTCGGGAGTGAGGGATTGGGCTTGGACAAAGAGATGGTGAACGTGTTCAATGACCTTGAAGGAAGAGAGGTCGTTGATAGAAGAGATGCCTGCATCGAGAATGATTCCAAAAAAGAGATCAAAGTAGAGCTGCAGTTCAGTATCAGGGACCGTCTCAACCCATTCCTTGAAGGTAGTATCGACTTGCTGGCTGTCACTATTGGTCTCGTCCAGTTGGACAAAGTGTTTGTCTTCAACCTGCCAACTAAAGGTGTCATGCTGGGCAAGACCACCCAAGGCAGTGCTTCGAACGACGATTTTTTTATCAGGAATTTCCAGCATCATCCCGATGATAGACCCTTGTGGGACAAATACTTTCGTTCTTTCCATCATGTTTTGATAGCCAGCTGTTTCGGTTAGTTCCTTGTGAAGTCCAGGCGCATCAAAAGTATAGACAGCGACAATGTTTTTTTGTAAAAGTGAATCGAGTTGACTAGCAGCATAGACAGCTAGATTTCCCCCTTTTGAGTGTCCTGCTAGGATAACCTTTTGGTTAGGATGTTTGGCAAAAAAGTTCTCTAAGTACTGGAGGGCATGTTTTTGAGCTGGGATTTCCTTCATATAGGTCATATGGAAATCTTCTTTCCATCCAATGATACTGTCATCAGTTCCACGAAAAACAAGTAAATAGGTATCAAGACTGATACGATAAGCCATAGCTGCAAACTGTTTTTGCAATTCAGGATCGATATCGTTGATAAAGTCTGAAAGCTTGCAATTTTTAAAGCGTTTGTGTTGAGCGAGCTGATCCAACAACTGGAGACGGTTTTTATTGGTCAACATCGTCGTGTCTCTAGGAATTTGGGGTGCAAGATCTATGAGGCGCTGGTTTTTTTGGGTGACTACACCATCAAAAGCAAGGTAGGTTAATTCGGTCAAGGCAAGAACATCTAACTCGTTCACGGGGAGGTCATAAAAGGAATCGTATGCTACATCATTCAGGTAGTCAAAAATATTGGCCATAAAAGCTCCTTTCTCTATGTTTATCCTATCACATTTACCTAGAATTGGCTAGTAGGCTTGTTCGAATGACTTAGTAGGGTTTGATTGAAATACATAGAAGATAGATTGCTCCTATTTCAAACCTCTAAACGAGCTTACTTGTATGTTTTTGCTATCAATCCCATTTTCCTTTAAAAAATTCTTCATCTCATTTACATCATCAGGCTGACCTGTGATGAGATAGCTGGCTTGATTGCCGTATTCATCAATAGCATGTTTTAAAAATGCTTGACTTTGAGAAAGTTCATCGCTAGTTTTATAAGTAAAATTCGATGTTTTTTGAGCCAGTTCCTTCATCTCATTATCGAAAATAGTAACTCCTTTGTCAAAATGGTTGAGAATAATTGGAGCTTTACCAGCCCATTCTTTGATAAGGGGGCGTAGAGCAGAAATGCCGACATCAGATGCAAAGCAAACTAGTGGCTGATTCGTATCTTTAACAGTCAAAGAGGAATCCAGCCAACTCATCTCAATCTCACTGCCAGCTGGTAAATGTGTCAAGGTGTTCTTAAAGTTGCTACCACTATTATGAGTCAAAATGAGAATTTCATCTTCATCAGGTGTGGAGGCAATGGTTAGCCATCGACTAGTTTGCTCTCCCTTAGCTTCATATTTTTTAGCAGTAGACGAGGTATCAGGGAGTGTAAACTTAGCATAAGCCCCAGCTTTCCAGATTTGATGACTCGGTTTTGTGATATGAATTAAATATAGATCTCCGCTGGGGTTTTCGATGGATTTTATCGATAATGTCTGGCTTCGTCCAAGATAAGCGATGGCACCCCAAGTTATAATACATAGCGCTCCAAGTGTTGATAGAATGATAATAAACATTTTTTTACCTCTTTTCATTTTTTATGACTCCTAATCTTAATTATTGAATGAACTTAAAATAAATTCATTCACATATTTCCAAAAAATAAAGAAAACCATTTTCTTTATTTTAGTACTCCTTTTATGAAGTTGGTTGCAAGTATTTCGACAGTTTTGCCTATATCTGGAAAATCTTTTTCCGTGATATGCATATCTATATAGTAAAACAGATTATAAACCTGTAAAATATCTTGAATCTTTTCTGGCGAGTACCCTTCAGACTGCATGCGATTTGTAAAAGTTTTAACTAGAAACTGATGAAAAGGATTTGCGACTTTGCCTTCTTCCGAGGAATAGTAGCTGTGCAAGTCATCGGCTATGGCAGGATTGTACCATTCTGCAAGGATTTTATTGGAAGAAACGAGTGCTCTGGACTGAGCAAAGAGTTGACTAATAAGATCAATCATATCAATTTCCCAATCCAATTCTTCGATCATAGCTTGACGAACACGGTTGTTTTCATCCATATAGATGTCTAGAAAAATGGCTTCTTTACTCTCGTAATAGTTATAAAAAGAACCAACTGCAACACCAGCTTGCCTAGCAATTTCTGAAATTCCTGTCGCCTTGTAACCTTTTTTCGAAAAAACTTCATAGGCTGCTGTCTTTAAAGATTGTTTTTTGTCCAATAGGATTTAACCTCCTTTGTTTGATGAATGAATATATTTATTAGTTCATTCACATTCTAACAAATCATGGCTAGCTTGTCAATAAGAAGGCTAGATCTATTAAATAAGTTAAAGAAACGCTAACTAAATGAACACAAAAAGGAAAATATAGGATAAGGCTGGAACTATAGTTAAAAATAAGGTATGATATCAGTGGGAATATTCTCTATTTAGCATCTGTTTTCTGATCTGGATTTGGGAAATAGGCTGCTAAACAGTATGAGATACTGATCCGTAAATCTGATATGAAGGGTTTTGATACTTTGAAAAATAGCAAAGGAGGAGCGCATGCACAAGATTTTACTAGTAGAAGATGACCAAGTTATTCGGCAACAAGTGGGGAAACTGCTCTCTGAGTGGGGGTTTGAGGTCATTTTGGTAGAAGATTTTATGGAAGTATTGAGCCTTTTTGTTCAGTCGGAGCCTCATTTGGTCCTCATGGATATTGGTCTGCCTCTTTTTAATGGTTATCACTGGTGTCAGGAGATTCGTAAAATTTCTAAGGTACCTATCATGTTTCTGTCTTCGAGAGATCAGGCTATAGATATCGTCATGGCAATCAATATGGGAGCGGATGACTTTGTAACTAAGCCTTTTGACCAGCAGGTTCTCCTTGCCAAAGTTCAGGGTCTGTTGCGCCGTTCCTATGAGTTTGGGCGGGATGAAAGTTTGCTAGAGTATGCAGGTGTGATCCTCAATACCAAGTCTATGGACCTGCACTATCAGGGGGAAGTTCTGAGTTTGACCAAGAATGAATTTCAAATTTTGCGAGTCTTGTTTGAACATGCTGGCAATATCGTAGCGCGTGATGACCTGATGCGGGAACTCTGGAATAGCGACTTTTTCATCGATGATAATACCTTGTCTGTCAATGTTGCTCGCCTGCGCAAAAAGTTGGAGGAGCAAGGTTTAGCAGGCTTTATCGAAACCAAGAAAGGGATAGGATACGGACTGAAACATGCTTGATTGGAAATCATTTTTTCTAGCCTATCTGCGTTCTCGCAGTCGCGTTTTTACCTATATTTTTTCATTAGGCTTTCTCGTCCTTCTCTTTCAGTTTTTATTTGCTAGTCTAGGAACTTATTTTCTTTATTTCTTTCTGCTCAGTAGTTTTTTGACCTTTTTATTTTTGGCTTGGGATATATTTGCAGAAGCTCAGGTTTACCGGCAGGAAGTACTCTATGCTGAGAGAGACCCCAAGTCTCCTCTGGAATGTGCGCTAGCAGAAAAGCTCGAAGAGCGTGAGTCTGAATTGTATCAAAAGAAGTCGGAAGCGCAGAGCAAGCTGACGGATTTGCTTGATTACTACACCTTATGGGTTCACCAAATCAAGACCCCCATTGCAGCGAGTCGTCTCTTGGTAGCAGAAGTCTCTGATCGTGAGGCCAAGCAGCAACTGGAACAGGAAATCTTTAAGATTGACTCCTATACCAATCTGGTGTTGCAGTATCTTCGTTTGGAGAGCTTCCACGATGACTTGGTATTTGAAAAGGTTCAAGTGGAGGATCTGGTGAAGGAAGTGGTTCGCAAATATGCCCTTTTCTTTATTCAAAAAGGACTGACGCTCAATCTCCATGACCTTGACAAAATCATCGTGACCGATAAGAAGTGGCTGTTGGTCGTCATTGAACAAATCCTCTCAAACAGTCTCAAATACACCAAAGAAGGTGGGCTAGAGATTTATATGGAAGGTCAGGAGCTCTGTATCAAGGATACGGGAATCGGGATTAAAAACAGCGATGTTCTCCGAGTCTTTGAACGTGGGTTTTCAGGCTATAATGGGCGTTTGACCCAGCAGTCATCTGGACTTGGACTTTATCTATCTAAGAAAATTTCTGAAGAACTGGGTCACCAGATTCGCATCGAGTCTGAGGTTGGGATAGGAACAACCGTTCGCATCAAGTTTTCCAATAGGAATCTGATGATTGAGTGAGCATAGTTGATGATGACCTTATCCATCTGTGGAATTTTTGTTCTAGTCTATATCTCTATTTTCATGATAATGTCTAGAAGTTACCGTAAGATTGTCCAGATGTAAAAAATGTTACACTAGGAAACGACTAGAATATAGTCAAAAAATAAAAGAGGCAAAAATGAAAGAAAGTTATTTTGACGGAAGGATCCTAGATTATATTGGATACTCTATCTTAGTAGCCATAATTTTCAGGCTTACCTTGGGGATCGCAACATCTTGGGCGGTTTGCATGATGCAAAATTGAAAACCAAACACACGGTAGTGGATGAGCAACGTCTATACTTTGACAGGACTGGAGCACAACTGTTCGGCAACTGGATCAAGGGGTTTCTTCTAACCATCATCACGTTTGGGAACTATGGCTTCTGATTGAAAATAAAAATGAAGCAATGGATTGTCGAACACACCAATCTTGTTTAAAGATTAAAACGGCATCTTCTTTCAGAGGAGATACCATTTTTTTCTTTTTCGTATAAGGAAACAAAAGTTTCTTCCTTCTCTATCTGTTCAATTGATATATTTCTTCAGAGAAAGACTGTAAAATTTTTGATATAATGTTAAGGATAGACTGACGGATGCTTAAAAGATAATTTTCAAAAAAATAACAGGTGAGAATTAAAATATGTAAAATTGAAAAGAAGTCTCTCTGCCACCATCTAAGCAGAAACAAGAGTATATGAAATAAAAGGAGTAACCAATGACTGGAAATTATTCAACACGTGAATATCGTGAGAAATTATATGATGATCTTCATGTTCGATTAAGAGATACAGTGATTTTGATGTGTGCGATTTTTATTGCCTCTATAGGTTTAAATATGAATTCAACAGCTGTCATTATTGGAGCTATGCTGATTTCCCCTCTTATGACATCGATTGTTGGACTCGGATTTGGTTTAGCTATTTTTGATACGCGTTTAATCAAGCAATCTTTAGAGGTTTTATTTACTCAAGTATTGGTCAGTTTGCTTGTCTCGACTTTGTATTTCTGGATTTCCCCCTTATCTTATGCAAGTAGCGAGTTGATTGCACGAACCTCTCCAACCATTTGGGATGTTCTCATTGCTATTGCTGGTGGGATAGCAGGTGTAATTGGGTCAAGGAAAAAAGAAGCAAACAATATCGTGCCAGGAGTAGCCATTGCAACAGCTCTGATGCCACCTATCTGTACTGCAGGATATGGTTTAGCTAACGGAAATGTACGATTTTTATTTGGGGCTCTCTATCTTTTCTTGATCAACTGTGTCTTTATCATGCTAGCCAACATTATTGGAACAAGAATTTTGATGAGAAAATCTCCCTTAAGTTCATTTAAAGAGCTAAACATTAAAATGAAAATTGGCTTGATATCCTTGATTGTATTATTGGTTCTTCCAGCCAGTTATTCAGCAGTCACTCTGACGATAGATCAAGCGCGAAAAGAAGGAATCAAACAGTTTGTAGGAAAAGAATTCGCCAATCACACGGTCATTAATCAAGTCTATAAGTCAAGGGACAATGAATTAGTCTTGACGGTTGTTGGAGATCCGATTTCAGAAGAAGAATTAGAAAGGATCCACCAAAAACAAGCCTCTTACGGTATTCAATCTGTTCAATTAAAAGTCAATCAAGTCCATAATTCGATAAAATTAGATAGTGAGATGACCAAGGAATTTTATGAAAACATTAACAAGTATATCGATCAAAAACTCTCTGAAAAAGATTCACAAAAAGATCTCGTAAAAGAAAATGAAGCAGACAAGGATTGAGGATATTGAACTTATCTAACTCATGGAAGCAAATGTTGGGAGGATATCCTATATCCAACAGTTAGTGGATAGAAAGGATTGTTGATGAGGATACCATTTGTGGTGGTTTGACCAATCACGACTAGCTCAGGTTAAATAAAATATAAAAAAGCAACAACTATTTCAGTTGTTGCTTTTTCTTACTGAAAAATGTTTCTCAGACAGTGATCGTTTTATTTTTCCACACGTGATTTGTTGGCGATATCAGCTAGGATAGCTTGCACAAAGTCATCGACTGAGACAGTTTGTGTTTCTTTTTGGCCATAGCGACGAACGTTGACAGTTCCGTCTTCCATTTCCTTATCACCAACGATCAATTGGTAAGGAATCTTGCTGGTTTGTGAAGCACGGATCTTGAACTGCATTTTTTCATTGCGCTCATCTACGTCGGCACGGACACCACAGTCACGGAGTTTCTTAGCCACTTCCCATGCGTAGTCTACGTGTTTTTCGTTAGAAACAGGGATGAGAGTTACTTGATGTGGTGCAAGCCATGTTGGGAAAGCACCTTTGTAGTTCTCAATCAAGATAGCTGTAAAGCGTTCCATAGTTGAGATAACCCCACGGTGAATCATAACTGGACGGTGTTCTTCACCATCAGCTCCAATGTATTTGAGGTCGAAGCGTTCTGGAAGCAAGAAGTCAAGCTGGATAGTCGAAAGGGTTTCTTCTTTTCCGAGAGCTGTCTTAACTTGGATATCCAATTTTGGTCCATAGAAGGCTGCTTCACCTTCAGCTTCAAAGTAGTCAACACCCATTTCATCAAGTGCTGCACGAAGCATGGTTTGGGCATTTTCCCACATCTCATCGTTGTCAAAGTACTTGTGAGTATCTTGAGGATCACGAAGAGAGAGACGGAAGCGGTATTCAGTTAAGTTGAAGTCTTCATAAACATCGATAATCAACTGAAGGGCGCGTTGGAATTCTTCTTGGATTTGTTCTGGAGTAACAAAGAGGTGACCGTCGTTGAGAGACATTTCACGCACACGTTGAAGACCTGTGAGGGCACCAGATTTCTCGTAGCGGTGCATCATACCGATTTCAGCGATACGGATTGGCAATTCACGGTAAGAGTGAACATGGTGTTTGAAGACTTGGATGTGGTGTGGGCAGTTCATTGGACGAAGGACAAATTCTTCCCCGTCACCCATGTCCATAGTTGGGAACATGTCTTCTTGGTAATGATCCCAGTGACCAGAAGTCTTGTAGAGTTCAACAGAAGCAAGTGGTGGAGTGTAAACGTGTTGGTAGCCAGAAGCCAACTCTTTGTCGACGATGTAGCGTTCCAATTCACGACGTATAGTCGCACCGTTTGGCAACCAGAATGGAAGTCCTTGACCAACTTCTTGTGAAATCATGAAGAGGTCAAGCTCTTTTCCAAGTTTACGGTGGTCACGTTCTTTAGCTTCTTCACGCATTTGAAGGTAGTTTTTCAAGTCTTTCTTGTCAAACCAAGCTGTACCGTAAATCCGTTGCATCATCGCGTTGTCGCTATTTCCACGCCAGTAAGCACCTGCTACATGAAGAAGGTGGAAGATTTGGATACGGCCTGTTGATGGGACGTGAGGTCCACGGCAAAGGTCCACGTATTCCCCCTGACGGTAGATAGTCAAACCGCCTTCGTCCTCAGAGTGTTCTTCGATCAATTCCAACTTGTAAGGGTCGTTCTTGAAGATTTCACGCGCCTCGTCTTTAGTGACTTCCTCACGAATAGATGGGAAGTTTTCTTTGACGATTTTTTTCATTTCTTCTTCGATACGAGGAAGATCTTCGTTGGAGATTTGACCAGCTTGATTGTCCGTATCGTAGTAGAAGCCATCTTCAATAGCTGGACCAACTCCCAAGTGAATATCAGGGAAAAGGCGACGAGCTGCTTGGGCAAACAAGTGGGCAGCTGAGTGACGCAAGATTGGAAGGGCATCTTCGTGATCAGGTGTCACGATTTCGATGCTTCCATCTTCAGTGATAGCACGAGTCGTGTCGATGAGTTTGCCGTTGAATTTACCAGCCAAGGCTTTTTTAGCTAGGGAATTGCTGATAGATTGGGCAATTTCAAAAGTAGTAACGCCAGATTCGAATTCACGAACAGCGCCATCTGGGAAAGTAATCTTAATCATGGTTTTCTCCTTAAATATTTATTCTATTTTTGTTGGACAATTTTAAGAGCCGAGCAACTTCTTCCGCAGTCTGATTCTCTGATTGACTACCATCTGTTACGAGGCTAGGATAGCCTAATCTCACCGCTTCCTTACGAACCATTTGAGCAAAAAGAATGTCTCGTTGCATCCAGTTTTCAAAAGCTTGCTCGGGGTTGGTTGTACCCTCTAAGACATAAGGAACCCATTCTCTCTGTATATAATGCTTTTTTTGAAAATCAGCTGTCGGAGTCAAGCATAGATAGGAAGATGCTGGACATTCAAGCTTCTTTACCAAGTGAGGCAAAAGTCCTGCTCCCTCCACCAAGAGAGGTCTGTTTTGATTCTTTATCAAGTAAGATTTTACATAAGGAAAAATCTCTTCATAAAAGCGCCATTCTTCATCTGCCATCTCTTCTGGATTTCTCATCCAGATTTGTTCTGGATTTCTATCCTGCCTAAGAAGGCAAATTGGCTGTGAGTCTTCACTTGCTTGACTCATCATCTTTTCTACCAAATCATCCAGTTTGATATGAAGTATTTGATACTGTCTAGCAAGAAGTGAGGCAATTGTTGACTTTCCACTGCAAGGCGATCCGCCAATCATATAAAGCATCATTCTTCCTCCTTCTGACAAAACAAAAACGACATCCTAAAAGGACGTCGCAACGTGGTTCCACCTTCATTCATGTTCCTCAAAAAAGAGGGACACCTCTGATTGGCTTTAACGTGGCCACCGTTTTATGTTTGCATAAAAGTCAGTAGAGTAGTATCAGTTTAGGCTTTCTATGCGTTTCCAGCAACCACGCACTCTCTAGTAGAAAGGGACTAAGTGACTTGTCTCTATGCATTATTATAGCATGATTGCGAGAATTTTCAAGGTTTTTGTATAATTTTTTTGTTTTTCGCTCTCTGGAAGAGATGCTTGATCCCCACACCAGCAGCCAAGCCAAGTAGGGCAAAGAGCTCATAGGCTAGGAAGTAAAGCAGGATGAACTCGCCAAAGGTGATGATGGTAAAGCAATAGAGCAGACCAATACCGAGTAGCCACCAAAGTGAGAAATGAAATCGATAGCTATAAAGTAGCGATACGATAAAGGTTACCAGAGGTGAAAAGAGGATGATGTTGTAAATGTATAGTCCCTTCAGTGTATATGGGTCAGAGATGAGTAGAGAGAGGAGCTCATAGAGGGGCCAGTAAAAAAAGAAAGTGACAAGGTAGTATGGGATATACTTAAGATAATTCCGCATGGCAATAGTCCTCCAATCTGGAAAAATTGAGAGATATTGTATACAACATAATCCTAAATGAAGGGGAAACCTCTACTTATATTATAGCACGATTTGGAGGCTCTTACAATTTAATCCAGTGATCAGTGATAGTGATCTTTTCGAGTGTTTTCTGTTATAATACTAACAAAAGAAGTAAAAGGGTAAGGAGAAAGAATGACCAAAATAGCAGTTCTTTCAGACATACATGGAAATACGACAGCTTTGGAAGCTGTTTTGGCTGATGCAAGAGCGGCAGAGGTAGACCAATACTGGCTTTTAGGGGATATTCTGATGCCAGGAACAGGACGTAGAAGGATATTGGACCTCTTAGCAAGTTTGCCTATTACAGTAAGAGTTCTGGGAAATTGGGAGAATAGTCTCTGGCGAGGCCTGCATCGCAAGTTAGATCCTACAATAGCGAGTCATCGTTATCTCCTGCGTCAAAGTCAGTACATCTTAGAGGAGGTCAGCCCTGAAGAAATCGAAGACCTCAATAATCAACCCATGCAAGTTCATCGTCAGTTTGGTGATTTGATGGTAGGAATCACTCATCATCTCCCTGATAAAAACTGGGGTAGAGAGTTGATTCATACGGGAAAGCAAGAAGATTTTGATAGATTGGTGACGAATCCACACGCCTCTATCGCAGTATATGGCCATATTCATCAACAGTTGCTTCGTTACGGAAGTGATGGACAGTTGATTCTTAATCCAGGTTCCATTGGACAACCTTTCTTTCTAGATGCGAAGTTGCGTAAGGACTTGCGTGCTCAGTATATGATTTTAGAGTTTGATGAAGCAGGTTTGTCTGATGTTGATTTTCGTCGTGTGGATTATGATGTAGAAGCTGAATTGCAGTTGGCTAAGGATTTGAAGCTCCCCTATTTTCAGGTCTACTATGAAAGTTTGGTAAATGGGATTCACCATACTCATAATCACGAATTGTTAGGTCAGATTAGTGAACAAGAAGGTTATGATCAGGATGTTGAACTCTGGATGGAAAGAGACAAGAAAGATTGGTTTTAAGAGGACTTCTAGCTTGAAATCAGATAGTCTAGTGACTGTTGTTTTCCGATAAGTCGAACTGGATACGAATTGACGGCTTCTCAAATTTATGTTAGAATAACGGAATATAACTAATTTGAATCTCATACTAATTGATATTCAAAATAAGAGGAGACAGATAATGAAACCAGAAGAGTTACACGCTATTGCCTCGGAGTTGGGCTTGCAATTTGACGAAGATTCGCGTAGTATTTATGGCACGCAGTCAGGTTATTTACTTTTCCTGCAAGAAACTGATGTGAAAAATCAGTTTCGACTTTGTGTCAGTGTGAGTTTAAATGGCAATCCTGCGGATTCAGAAGAAAACGAATTGGTTTGGGATGAGTTTAAGAGTGAATCTCTTCCAAACTTGTCGACCTTGTCCATCAACCAGTACCTTGTTTCTTTTGTCGTAAAAGGTGCCATGCGCAAATCCAAAACAATTGAAAAGTTACAGACGCTCATAACAGACCTCGTTGCCTTCCTTGAAACCCATCATTTCGTCCAAGTGTGTGCCTATAGCGGTCAGGAGGGTCCTGTTGGTCTCTATCAATTAGGTGATTCAATTTTCCTTATCAACGAGGAAAGCTATCAATTGCTGAAGAGCAACCTTCAGATCGAGGTGGATTCTTATCAAAACCAGAAGGAAAATGTTCTTCTTGGAGCAGTTGGTGCCTTGCTGGGAGCCTTGATTGGTGGAGCAGTTGCTCTATTTATCGCACGTCTAGGTTATGTAGCTATGGTAGCGGGTATTGTTTTAGGGATTTGTACCATTAAAGGATATGAAATCCTTGGAAGAAAGGTATCTCGAAAGGGAATTGTGATTTCCTCTATTTGGATGGTGATTACTGTCTTTCTAGTGAATCAAATTGATTTGGCAATGGAAGTCGTTTCCAAACTAGGGGTTGAGTTTGCCTTTGCTTTCCGAGTGGTGAATCAATTAATCTTTAGCGGTGATTTCCCAGATAACTATTTTTATAATCTAGCTATGTTAGCTGTGTTTACCTTAGTTGGTGCTGGGGTGTCTATCAGCTCGGTTTGGTCAAGTCATAAAACAAAAGGGATTGTCCGTAAAATTGCATAAAAAAATAAGTCTTTGTATGTCCTCCGCTGTTCTGGGTACCAAGAGGGATACAGGACTTTTTGCATGGAGAAGGTAATCATTCGTTAATATTTGACAGGATAAGCAAAAAAGGTATAATGTTTATACGGGAAAAGATGAATAAAATATCAATGAAAGGAGAAGAAGATGCAAATTTCAAGCCGATTTACAATTGCGACTCATATGATGATTATTATTGCAATGCAGGATACAGACAGCAAGGTAACCAGTGATTTTCTTGCGGCTAGTGTCGGAGTCAATCCAGTCATTATCCGTAAGACTTTATCGCAACTCAAAAAAGCAGGATTGATTTCAGTTGCTCGTGGTACGGGGGGAACTGAGATAATAAAAGACCTTCAGGATATCAGTTTGTTGGATGTCTACCAAGCTGTGGAGTGTTTAGGAAAATCCGGTAAGCTCTTTAGTTTCCATGACAATCCAAATCCTAATTGCCCAATTGGTGCGAATATCCATGCAGTCTTGGACCAAAAATTGTTCGATGTTCAAGCAGCTATGGAAAACCAACTGCGTCAGACAAGTCTGGCTCAGGTTGTGGCAGATGCTCAGAATAAACTCTCTAAGTAAGAGGACTAAGGTTCTCTTTTTCTATTGCTATAATTATGGTACAATGTAGTCATCAAAGGAGGAGACAATGTACTTTATCACAGGATTTTTTGTCCTACTTTTTCTCGTTTCGTTTTTAAGGGACAATCGCAGTCTCTGGAATCCAGCTCTCTTGCTTTTGTCTCTGCTCTTTTCTTACCTGTCTATTGCCAATCTTTTTTACGAAGCTGGGCAGAAAGAAGTGCACATGGTTTTCTTTGCAGGGATTTTTCTCCTGCTGCCTCTTTTAGTTTTTCTAAGTGGTTTTTTCCTTATTTATAATGGATTTGTGTTATTGAAAAAAGAAGGAAAATCCAAGGCAAATTATTTGTCTCTAGGATTAGGCTGCGTGATTCTATTCTTTTTTGTGATCATGGCGATTCGAGTGAGCGATACCAAGGGCTTGTTTTACACCAATCATCTAGTGAATATTATCTTTTTCTTTTTGATTTATTCGTATTTGATTTTTGGTTTTGCCTTTGCAGGATTTCTGCTTTATTCCATTCTGTATCTTTTCATTCCTAAGAAAAAATATTATGATTTTATCATCATTCACGGAGCAGGCTTGTTGAATGGAGAAAAAGTCACTCCCTTACTGAAGAGTCGCATTGACAAGGCAGTAGAAGCTTATCACCAGTCTCTCAATCCCAATGTTAAAATCATCGCAAGTGGTGGTCAAGGTGGGGATGAGAAGATTTCCGAGGCTCAGGCAATTTGTAATTATTTGCTGGAAGAGACGGATGTTCCGAGAGAAGCGATTCTCCTGGAGGAAGACTCAACGACGACCTATGAGAATCTTCTCTTATCAAAAGAAATGGGAGAGAAGCTGGTGGCCAGTCCACGTTTTCTCTTTGTGACCAATGATTACCATGTTTTTCGTACCAGTACCTATGCTCGCTGTATTGGGATGAAGGGAGATGGTCTTGGTTGCCGTACAGCCGCCTACTATATCCCATCGGCCTTTATCAGAGAATACATTGCTCTATGTGTGAAGATGAGATGGCTTTTTCTCGCCTTCTATATTTTATTAATTTTAGCTCTGATTTTCTCCTATAGAGGTGTTCTATGGTAATATGTAAAATTCATATTGTAATTCTTGTTAGAATCTCTAAAAAATCTTGTAGTAACCCTAAGGGAAAAATTGTCACTAGTAATGAAAGAGCAGGGTAAGTGATTGTGAGTGCGGTTTTTGGAACGGTTTCATGATTGCTCGTCAATCAATTGAACAATTTCTAACCTAGTTGCAGATTTTCAGAGAGAGTCAAAAATAGGCAACTGAATATGAGTAGACTAGAATTTTACAGTCAACGACAAATAAAAATGTGAACAGCAACAGAGGTTCACATTTTCTTTTTGGTCTATGGCAAAATGGCTTTTAGTTCCTTCAGGATAGTTTGCAAGGTTACGATCGCTTGTTCTCCTTGTTGTGGTTGGTAGAGTAGTTGGAAATACTTGCGAATAGTTTCTTCAAATTGCTTAGGGAGGAGTGTACAATTGGTCTTTGCGTACTCCAACATTCGTTTTTCACCAGGATGGGTTTGCTCATTGAGCGCAAATAACAAGTCAAAGTAGGAAGCAAAAAATTCACTCGTACGATGATTCATGCTAAGAAGATCTTGGCGTTTGATAGCTTTTTCTATTTGGTGAGAGAAGGCAGGCATGGCTTGGTCTAGCAAAAGGAGTTGCCTTTCAATGATATGCTTTTTGAGTTCCTGTGGATAGGGAATCTGGTAGGTTCTTTGGAGAGAAGCATAGTGTCCATTCGGGTCATATAGAATCTTGCTGTGGAGTAGATTATGCCACATGCAAGTTGTATAAGCATTTTGAGCTTTGTGCTGAAAAACGGTTGAGTTCAATTCCTGTTCAAACGACTCCAGCGAACGATAAATCAACTCGATTTCGATACCGTTGTTTAGTACGCAGTCATCCTCTAACTCCCAAAACTGGTTTCCAATTTCCATATAGGAGCAATAGTTGCTAAGAATGATTTGACGAGTTTTCTCATCAATAGGTGAGTTAAGATAGACATAGACATCATAGTCAGAATTTTGATCGTAGGCTTGTCCTGCACGAGAACCACCAAGAGCTATAGCTTCTACTTGTTCCAGTTGAGAGAATTCTTTGCAAAGTTCGTGGATCATGATTTTTCTCCTTGCTTTATGGTTTTAAAGTCATTTTACCAAAAAGTAAAACGTTTGCATAGCATTGAGTTGCTCTTTTTCATTTATAGAAAAAATGTGAACCCTTGTTTTGAGTTCACATTTCTTTTTTTATTCTGCAGCTTGTTGCCAACGTTTTGCTAGCTTATGAGACAGGCTAGAAATGGCAAAGTTAAAGATAAAGTAAATCAAGGCAATCAGGATATAAAGACTGAAGACCTGCTCTGGTTCGAAATAGCGTCCCATGAGAATTTGGCTGGCGCCAAAGAGTTCTTGTAGGGCGATAACAGAGTAGAGAAGGCTGGTATCCTTGATCACAGTTACAAACTGAGAAATGATAGCTGGCAGCATTTTACGGATCGCTTGTGGGAGAATGATATGGTAGAGGATTTGGGCTGAAGTGAATCCTTGTGACATTCCTGCTTCGTATTGTCCCTTGTCCACGGCATTGAGGCCGCCTCGGATAATCTCAGCCAAGGCTGCTGAGGTAAAGAGGGTAAAGGCTGTAATACCAGCTGGCGTCGACTTCATCTTGAAAACCAAAAAGATGGTGAAAATCCAGAGAAGGTTGGGAACATTACGCACAAACTCGATGTAAATGCTAGAGATGATTCGCAAGACAGGATTTTTCCCATTTCGCATAACCGCAAGTACTGTCCCGATCAGGGTCGAGAGGACGATGGCAATCAGAGAAATATAGAGGGTCAAGCCAAATCCTTTAAAGATAAAGACTAGGTTATCTGGGGTCAAAACTTCTAAAATAGATTCCATAGTAACCTCCTAAAGTGAATAGGCTTTTTTGTTGGCTTGCTCCATCTTGCGACCAAATTGGGCGACAGGGAAGCAAAGGGCAAAGTAGAGTAGAGCAGCACCTAGAAATGCTGGGATGTAGTTTCCGTTAAGAGCTGACCAAGATTTGGTCACAAACATCAAGTCTACTCCAGAGATGATAGCAACAGTTGAAGTATTCTTGATAAGGTTAACGATTTGGTTGGTCAAAGGAGGGAGAATGATACGGAAGGCCTGAGGCAAGATAATCAAGCGCATAGCACTGATATAGGTAAAACCTTGCGACAAGGCGGCCTCCATCTGACCACTAGGAATAGACTGAATCCCTGAACGGATAACCTCAGCGATATAAGCGCCGTGATAGAGTCCGACGCAGAGAACAGCTGTCCAATAAATCGGAATCATGATGGTGTGTTCACTGATAAGAGGTAGACCATAAAAGACGATAACAAACTGCACTAAGAGGGGGGTGTTTTGGTAAAATTCGACAAAGATACGAGCCAAAATTCTTAAAATTTGATGTTTGCTAGTTGATAGGACTCCAAAGATGATTCCTAAGACCATAGCTAGGATAAAGGATCCAATCGCTAGGGCAAGAGTGAAGAGGAAACCATTGAAAAATTGTCCAAAATCCTGAAAATAGGCTGTCCAAGATGATAAATCTGTCATGGGGTGTCCTCCTTAATCTGCAGTATGGCTAGATGGTTTGAGCTTGTATCGGTCATAAAGTTTCTGTAAACTACCATCCTTGCTCCATTTAGTGACCAAGGTATCGAGATAGTCATTGAGCTCGGTATTTGATTTCTTGGTAACAATGCCATAGTCAGATGGCTTGAAACTATCATCTAGTAGTTCTGTCCGTTTACTAATGTAGCCAGACAGGATAGAACGATCCACGGAAAAGGCATCAATACGGTGAGCGTGAAGGGAAGTAATCAATTCTGGGTAGGAGCCAAGTTCGACGAATTTAAAGGTTAGACCTTTCTTTTTCCCTAGTTCAGTAATCAGGCGTTGGGTGATGGAACCTTGAGCAACTCCGATCGTTTTACCGTTTAGGTCTTCAATGCTTTTGATGTTGGCAGATTTGTTGACCAAAAAACCAGAAGCGTCCGTATAGTAGGGACTGGTGAAGTTGTATAGTTTTTTACGCTCGTCTGTGATAGTGAAGGTCGCGATATCCATGTCGACTTGTTCATTGTCTAGTAGTGGTCCGCGAGTTTGTGCAGTAACAGGAACGTAGCGAATCTTGACCTTGAGTTCGTCTGCAATCATCTTGGCCAAGTCCGTTTCGATACCAGAATAAGTTCCAGTCTTAGGGTCCTTGTAACCAAAATTGGGAACGTCTTGTTTGACACCGACAACCAGTTCGCCTCTTTTTTGAATGTCTGCGACACTGGTATCAGCCTGGACTGGTTTGGCAGCAGCAAGGCTGAAAAGGCTAATCAATAATGCGGATAAAAAGAATTTCTTTTTCATAGGCGCCTCCTTATTTGACTTTATCACTTTCGTGGTTGATAATTTTGCTGAGGAATTGTTGGGCACGAGGTTCGCTTGGATTGTCGAAAAAGTCATCGACATCTGTCGTATCCACCAAAACTTCTCCGTCAGCCATAAAGATAATGCGGTCCGCAACTTCACGGGCAAAGCCCATTTCATGGGTAACGATGATCATGTTCATCCCGTCATGTGCCAGTTTCTGCATAACTGCTAGAACATCTCCGATAGTCTCAGGATCAAGAGCAGATGTTGGCTCATCAAAGAGGAGGAGTTCCGGATGCATGGCAAGACCACGTGCGATGGCGATTCTCTGTTTTTGTCCACCAGACAGCATAGCCGGATAAGAATCTTTCTTGTCCCACATATTTACAAATTCCAGATATTTTTGGGCTGTTTTTTCAGCTTCTTTTTTATCAATTCCTAGAACTTTAATGGGCGCAAGTGTCACGTTTTCTAACACTGTTTTGTGTGGATAAAGGTTAAAATGCTGGAAAACCATGCCAACTTCCTTACGAAGAGGAACCAGATCTTTCTGGCTAGCACCTGCTACTTGATGTCCATTGACTAGGAGACTTCCTTTGTCAACAGCCTCTAAACCATTAATCGTTCGGATAAGAGTGGACTTCCCAGAACCGGAAGGTCCAAGCAGGACAACAACTTGTCCTTTTTCAAAACGGAGATTGATGTCGCGGAGTGCGTGGTAGTCTCCGTAATATTTTTCGACGTTTTTAAATTCTACTAAAACCATGAGAGATCTCCTTTGTGTTAGATTTTATAACATGATTTTACAACAAAAGAATGTTCTTGTCAAATCATATCTGAAAAAAATTCACTAAAATGTTATAAAAAAGCAATCTGGATAGAGAAAATGCCTAAATCATGTTATAATGAAACGATAGAATTCTTAGAAAGAGTGGATGTTTTTTTTGATAACTCCTACTTATGAATGGCAGTTTGCCCCGCAGGTTGAAGATGCGGATTTTACAAAGATAGCCAAGAAGGCTGGACTGGGTCCCGAGGTGGCTCGCTTATTATTTGAAAGAGGGATTCAGGATGAAGAAAGTCTAAAGAAGTTTTTAGAACCTTCTTTAGAGGACTTACATGACCCCTATCTGCTCCATGATATGGACAAGGCAGTGGAACGGATTCGTCGGGCGATTGAAGAAGGGGAAAACATTCTCATCTATGGAGACTATGATGCGGATGGAATGACTTCAGCTTCGATTGTTAAGGAAAGTTTAGAACAGCTTGGCGCCGAGTGCCGTGTTTACCTACCCAATCGTTTTACCGATGGCTATGGTCCCAATGCCAGTGTCTATAAATACTTTATCGAGCAAGAGGGTATTTCCTTGATTGTGACAGTGGACAATGGGGTTGCTGGTCATGAGGCCATTGAATTGGCTCAGGCTATGGGAGTGGATGTCATTGTGACCGACCACCATTCCATGCCGGAAACCCTTCCCGATGCCTATGCGATTGTTCACCCTGAGCATCCGGATGCGGACTATCCTTTCAAATATTTGGCCGGATGCGGAGTGGCTTTCAAGCTGGCTTGCGCCCTTTTAGAAGAAGTGCAAGTGGAGCTACTCGATTTGGTAGCTATCGGAACTATTGCGGATATGGTGAGCTTGACAGATGAAAACCGTATCATGGTTCAATATGGTCTGGAAATGTTGGGACATACTCAGCGCATCGGTCTGCAAGAAATGCTAGACATGGCTGGGATTGCTGCTAATGAAGTAACGGAAGAAACGGTTGGCTTTCAGATTGCCCCTCGTTTAAATGCCTTGGGGCGATTGGATGATCCCAATCCTGCCATTGATTTGCTGACTGGGTTTGACGACGAGGAAGCTCATGAGATTGCCCTCATGATTCACCAGAAAAATGAAGAGCGCAAGGAAATCGTTCAGTCAATCTATGAAGAAGCTAAGACCATGGTGGATCCTGAGAAGAAGGTCCAGGTCTTGGCAAAGGAAGGCTGGAATCCTGGCGTTCTGGGTATCGTTGCTGGTCGTTTGTTGGAAGAACTAGGGCAGACAGTCATCGTTCTTAATATAGAAGATGATCGTGCCAAGGGTAGCGCTCGTAGTGTGGAAGCGGTCGATATTTTTGAAGCCTTGGATCCCCACCGAGATCTCTTCATCGCATTCGGTGGCCATGCTGGTGCAGCAGGAATGACGCTGGAAGTGGAGAAACTCTCAGATTTATCTCAGGTCCTAGAAGATTATATCCGTGAAAAAGGCGCAGATGCTAGTGGTAAGAATAAGTTAAATCTAGATGAAGAGTTGGACTTGGAGACTCTTAGCCTGGAAACGGTTAAAAGTTTTGAACGCTTGGCACCCTTTGGAATGGACAATCAGAAACCTGTCTTTTATATCAAGGATTTTCAGGTCGAAAGTGCCCGTACCATGGGGGCAGGCAATGCCCATCTCAAGCTGAAAATTTCCAAGGGTGAGGCGACTTTTGAAGTGGTGGCCTTTGGACAAGGTAGATGGGCGACAGAGTTTGCTCAAACAAAAAAACTAGAATTGGCAGTTACCTTGTCTGTCAATCAATGGAATGGTCAAACTGCCCTCCAGTTGATGATGGTGGATGCGCGTGTGGAGGGTATTCAACTCTTTAACATTCGTGGGAAGAATGCAGTCTTGCCAGAAGGGGTTCCAGTCTTGGATTTTTCTGGTGAGTTGCCAGATCTAGCGACTAGTGACGCGGTTGTTGTGAAAACCATTCCCGAGGATATTACCCTGCTGAAGACCATTTTTCAGGAACAGGATTTCTCTGCTGTCTATTTCAAAAATGACATCGATAAGGCCTACTATCTGACGGGTTATGGGACTAGAGAACAGTTTGCCAAATTGTACAAGACTATTTACCAGTTCCCAGAGTTTGATATTCGCTACAAGCTCAAAGATTTGGCAACTTATCTCAATATCCAACAAATCTTGCTGGTCAAGATGATCCAAGTATTTGAAGAGCTGGGCTTTGTGACGATCAAAGATGGTGTCATGACAGTCAATAAAGAAGCGCCGAAAAGGGAAATTGCTGAAAGTCAGATTTACCAAAATCTCAAACAAACTGTAAAAAATCAAGAAATGATGGCGCTGGGTACCGTGCAAGAAATGTATGATTTTTTAATGGAGTAATAGATAGAAAGGGACTGAGATGACCGATCTCGGTCTCTTTTTGACGGATAAATGCTTGATGTGGGAGTGGTTGATAAGACGATCTTTTGAGTGGTTTACTGATGTTAAGATTGGGGAAATGATTCATTTTTATTCTCTTCTATCACTTTATACGATGTCTGCTTTTAAACCTTATGTAGTAAAAGTATAAATTTTTGTAACATGACTAAAATATAACTCTAAACGAACTGACATGTAAATCAAGTATGATTTTCTTATCAAGAAAATATAAGGGGAAAATAGTTATGAAAAAAACAGTTACGAAACTGACTCTAGGTTTGACTTCTACCGCTATTTTAGCGACAGTTGGTGCTCAAACGGTTCATGCCAACTCTTACGTTGTCCAAGACGGAGATTCATTTTTTGCCATTGCTACCGCCAATGGTATGGATCCTTATGACTTGGCGACTTTGAATGGGAAAACCATCTTTGATACCATCCACCCAGGAGATGTTCTCCAAGTGAGTGGTTCAGCTCAGGCTAACTCTACCTACAGTGCTCCGGCTAGCACTGCGAATGTGGTATCAGATACAGAAGATGTTGTCGAAAAGACTCCAACAAACTATGGAAACTCTTATCCTGTTGGTCAATGTACATGGGGCGTGAAAGAATTAGCGCCTTGGGCTAGTAACTGGTGGGGAAATGCCAACACGTGGGCAATCTATGCTAGTGCTCAAGGCTATAAGACAGGCAGTGTTCCAGTAGTAGGAGCGATTGCCGTTTGGGACGGTGGTGAATACGGCCACGTTGCTTATGTAACAGATGTTCAAAGTGAAAACTCTATCCAGGTATTGGAAGCAAACTATAGACGTCAAAAGCAGATTGCGAATTACCGTGGCTTCTTTAATCCTCATGAATTTTTAGGTAACGTCACTTATATCTATCCAAACTAAAGATGATAAAAAGATTTAGAACTTTCTAAGTCTTTTTTCTTTTTGAAAAAATTTCCTAACGTTATCCTCTATCTTAGTGGATAATTACTGAAAAATTTTTAGATTCTGTAGCGAACAGGAAATTCTCGCTTTTGGACGTAGATAAACCATGTCTTTGTGGAAAATAGTTCTCAAGTCGAGAGGTAAAGGGCAAGAATTTAACTTGTTTTGAACTAAAAGAGAAATTTAGAGTTCGAGAAAGGTATCTGAAATCAAATTGATTCAGAAAATCCATATTTTTGATGGTACAATCGTTCTATTATCTTAGATGAAGCCTCCAAAAGAGAAGTCAAAGTAAAAGAATTCGATTCACAGTAGTGACCAATCTCTAGTTAAAAACCTATCTTCGTTTTGAAAATAATCAAAAAAATGGTATAATGGTAGGAAAAGATTCGGCTGAAAGTTTTGGAACTTTTAGAATAAGAGGGTGAATTCGCCCTATAATCAAGATAAATGAAGTTTCGGAGGAAAAATGAGTAATATTAGTTTAACAACACTAGGTGGTGTACGAGAAAATGGGAAAAATATGTACATCGCTGAAATCGATGGTTCTATTTTTGTTTTGGATGCGGGGCTTAAATACCCTGAAAATGAACAACTAGGTGTTGATGTCGTTATTCCAAATATGGACTACCTTTTTGAAAATAGAGATCGTATTGCAGGGGTCTTTTTGACCCACGGACATGCGGATGCTATTGGTGCCCTGCCTTATCTTTTGGCAGAGGCTAAGGTGCCTGTGTTTGGTTCTGAGTTGACCATTGAGTTGGCCAAACTCTTTGTCAAAGGGAATGATACGGTTAAGAAATTCAATGACTTCCATGTGATTGATGAAGATACGGAGATCGACTTTGGAGGGACTGTGGTTTCCTTCTTCCCTACGACTTACTCCGTTCCAGAGAGTCTGGGAATTGTCTTGAAGACATCGGAAGGAAGCATCGTTTATACAGGTGACTTCAAATTTGACCAAACGGCTAGTGAATCTTATGCAACTGATTTTGCTCGTTTGGCAGAGATTGGTCGTGACGGCGTCCTGGCTCTCCTCAGTGATTCGGCCAATGCAGACAGCAATATTCAGGTGGCTAGTGAAAGTGAAGTTAGGGATGAAATTACCCAAACTATTGCTGACTGGGAAGGTCGTATCATCGTTGCAGCTGTTTCCAGTAATCTTTCTCGTATTCAGCAGATTTTTGACGCTGCGGATAAAACAGGTCGACGTATCGTCTTGACAGGATTTGATATTGAAAATATCGTCCGCACAGCGATTCGTCTTAAGAAGTTGTCTTTAGCCAACGAAATTCTCTTGATTAAGCCTAAAGATATGTCTCGCTTTGAAGACCATGAGTTGATTATTCTTGAGACAGGTCGTATGGGTGAACCTATCAATGGACTTCGTAAGATGTCGATTGGTCGCCATCGTTATGTAGAAATCAAGGATGGGGACCTGGTCTATATTGCTACGGCTCCGTCTATTGCTAAAGAAGCCTTTGTTGCGCGTGTGGAAAATATGATTTATCAGGCAGGTGGGGTTGTCAAATTGATTACCCAAAGTTTACATGTATCAGGGCACGGAAATGTGCGTGATTTGCAGCTGATGATCAATCTTTTGCAACCTAAGTACCTCTTCCCTGTCCAAGGGGAGTATCGTGAGTTGGATGCTCACGCTAAGGCTGCCATGGCAGTTGGGATGTTGCCAGAGCGCATTTTCATTCCTAAAAAGGGGACAACCATGTCTTATGAACATGGAGACTTTGTTCCAGCTGGAGCAGTTTCTGCAGGTGATGTCTTGATTGACGGAAATGCCATCGGGGATGTTGGAAATGTCGTCCTTCGTGACCGTAAGGTCTTGTCAGAGGATGGAATCTTTATCGTGGCAATCACTGTCAACCGTCGTGAGAAGAAAATTGTGGCCAAGGCCCGTGTTCATACGCGTGGATTTGTTTATCTCAAGAAGAGTCGTGATATTCTCCGTGAAAGTTCAGAATTGATTAACCAAACGGTAGAAGAGTATCTTCAAGGTGATGACTTTGACTGGGCAGATCTCAAAGGCAAGGTTCGTGACAATCTGACCAAGTACCTCTTTGATCAAACCAAGCGTCGTCCAGCAATCTTGCCAGTCGTGATGGAAGCAAAATAATAAGCAGAATACCTACAGAAAAAGTCGAAATTCGGCTTTTTCTTATAGAATAGTAAAAGGAGATAACCATGGCAGTTATGAATATTGAGTATTACTCAAAAGTTTTGGATATGGAGTGGGGCGTTACCGTACTCTATCCAGATGCTAGTCGGGTGACTGAACCAGATTGCACGGATATTCCTGTTCTTTATCTTTTGCACGGAATGTCAGGAAACCAAAATAGCTGGCTCAAACGTACCAATGTCGAGCGCTTGTTGCGTGGAACCAATCTCATTGTTATCATGCCCAATACTAGCAATGGCTGGTACACGGATACTCAGTATGGCTATAACTACTATACTGCTCTAGCAGAAGAACTCCCCCAAGTCATGAAACGTTTCTTCCCCAATATGACCAGCAAGCGAGAAAAGACCTTTATAGCAGGTCTCTCCATGGGTGGTTACGGCTCCTTCAAACTCGCTCTATCGACGAATCGATTTTCTCATGCGGCTAGTTTTTCTGGCGCACTCAGTTTTCACGAATTTTCTCCTGAAAGTCAGGATCTTGGGTCACTTGCCTACTGGAGAGGAGTTTTTGGAGAAATCAAAGATTGGACAGCTAGTCCTCATTCGCTTGAAAGTATGGCTGCAAAATCCGATAAAAAGACCAAACTATGGGCTTGGTGTGGAGAGCAAGACTATCTCTACTCTGCCAATAATCTCGCAGTGAAAAACCTCAAAAATCTTGGTTTTGAGGTGACCTATAGTCATAGTCCAGGTAAGCACGAGTGGTACTACTGGGAAAAACAATTGGAGCGTTTTTTGGCTACCTTACCAATTGACTTTGTCTTGGAAGAACGTTTATCTTAGTTTTAGGTTTCTTTCAGCTTTCTTCAGTAAAATAGAGAATCTATCTTGATCAAAGAGAATGTGATTTCAAGATAGATTCTTATTTTTATGAAAGGTGGAGCGTCATGTTCTGGATTATTCGACTATTCTTCCGATTTCTTTTGGGAATTTGGCGTTTCTTCTGGCGTCTGGTTTGGACCGTGGTTATTCTACTTCTCATTGCCTTTGGAGTGGTTTGGTATCTGTCTGGTGATTTTCATTCTGCGGTCAATCAGGTTGAAAAAATGAGCAAGATTGGTCAAGGTGGCTGGAATCAATGGAAGGAGACGGGAACGCTGGAAGTCTTGTCTCAGACAGACAGTCACCAACATGCAGAAGGCAAGTGGGCTCAGGCCTCAGCTCGCATCTATATTGAGCCTCAAATGGATGAGACCTTCCAAGGTGCCTATGCAGAAGCTATAAAAAACTGGAATCAAACGGGAGCTTTTACCTTTGAGGTGGTTGCGGATCCTAGTCAGGCAGATATTGTGGCAAGTGAGATGAATGATGGATCAACCGCTGTAGCAGGTCAAGCCGAGAGTCAAACCAATTTGTTAACCAATCAATTTATATCTGTAACGGTTCGCCTGAATCACTATTATCTATCCAATCCAAACTATGGTTATTCTTATGAACGGATCGTGCACACGGCGGAGCACGAGCTGGGACATGCCATTGGATTGGATCATACTAACGAAACTTCTGTCATGCAGCCAGCAGGTTCCTACTATGGGATTCAGCCTCAGGATGTGAAGGCTGTTCAAGAACTCTATACCAGAAGCGACTAGATGAAGTAGGTGCAATCCGAAAAGAAATCAAAGCTCCTCTATCAAGCGATTGGTGGGGCTTTTTGTTCGTCCTGTTACGGCCTTTTTGCTATAATGGAACTATGAATAACTTGATCAAATCAAAACTAGAGCTCTTGCCGACCAGCCCTGGTTGTTACATTCACAAAGATAAAAATGGCACCATTATCTATGTCGGAAAGGCTAAAAATCTGCGCAACCGTGTGCGCTCCTATTTCCGTGGAAGTCACGATACCAAGACGGAGGCACTGGTGTCTGAAATTGTAGATTTTGAATTTATCGTCACTGAGTCCAATATTGAGGCACTTCTCCTAGAAATCAACCTCATCAAGGAGAATAAGCCCAAGTACAATATCATGCTCAAGGATGACAAGTCCTATCCCTTCATCAAAATCACCAATGAGCGTTATCCTCGATTGATTATCACCCGTCAGGTCAAAAAGGACGGTGGTCTTTATTTTGGACCTTATCCCGATGTAGGGGCAGCCAATGAAATCAAGCGACTATTGGACCGGATTTTTCCTTTTCGCAAGTGTAATAATCCACCCTCTAAGGTTTGTTTTTACTACCATATCGGCCAGTGTATGGCCCACACAATCTGTAAAAAAGATGAGGCCTATTTCAAGTCCATGGCTCAGGAGGTTTCTGATTTCCTAAAAGGGCAGGATGATAAAATCATCGATGACCTCAAGGGGAAGATGGCAAAGGCGGCTCAAAGTATGGAGTTTGAACGTGCAGCGGAATACCGTGACCTGATTCAGGCCATTGGGACTCTTCGGACCAAACAAAGAGTTATGGCTAAAGACCTCCAAAACCGTGATGTATTTGGTTACTATGTGGATAAGGGCTGGATGTGTGTTCAGGTCTTCTTTGTCCGTCAGGGCAAGCTCATTGAGAGGGATGTCAATCTCTTCCCCTACTACAATGATCCGGATGAGGACTTCTTGACCTATGTGGGACAATTCTATCAAGAAAAATCTCACCTGGTTCCCAATGAAGTATTGATTCCGCAGGATATCGATGAAGAAGCAGTCAAGGCCTTGGTGGATACCAAGATTCTCAAACCCCAACGTGGAGAGAAAAAACAACTGGTCAATCTAGCCATCAAAAATGCCCGTGTTAGTCTGGAGCAGAAGTTCAATCTGCTAGAAAAATCTGTTGAAAAGACCCAAGGAGCTATTGAAAATCTGGGACGCTTGCTCCAAATCCCGACCCCAGTCCGTATCGAGTCCTTTGATAACTCTAATATCATGGGAACCAGTCCTGTTTCAGCCATGGTGGTCTTTGTCAATGGCAAACCGAGTAAAAAAGACTACCGAAAGTACAAGATAAAAACGGTTGTTGGACCAGACGATTATGCCAGTATGCGAGAGGTTATTCGCAGACGTTATGGTCGAGTACAACGAGAAGGTTTAACCCCGCCAGATTTGATTGTCATTGATGGGGGGCAAGGTCAAGTCAATATCGCTAAGCAAGTTATTCAAGAAGAGCTAGGTTTGGATATCCCAATTGCAGGTCTGCAAAAGAATGATAAGCACCAAACCCATGAATTGCTCTTTGGAGATCCGCTGGAAGTGGTGGAGTTGTCTCGCAATTCTCAGGAATTTTTCCTCCTCCAACGCATTCAAGATGAGGTACACCGCTTTGCTATCACTTTCCACCGCCAACTGCGCTCCAAAAATTCTTTTTCATCTCAATTGGATGGGATTGACGGTCTGGGACCTAAACGTAAACAGAATCTCATGAAGCATTTTAAATCTCTCACTAAAATCAAGGAAGCCAGTGTGGATGAAATTGTCGAAGTTGGGGTGCCAAGAGCAGTCGCAGAAGCTGTTCAGGGAAAGTTGAATCCGCAGGAAGAAGTGGAGTTGACTCAAGTAGCAGAAGAGAGAGTAAATTACCAAACGGAAGGAAATCATCATGAACCATAAAATCGCAATTTTATCAGATATTCATGGCAATGCGACGGCATTAGAAGCAGTGATTGCAGATGCTAAAGCACAAGGAGTCAGTGAATACTGGCTCATGGGAGACATTTTCCTCCCTGGTCCAGGTGCAAATGACTTGGTCGCTCTGTTAAAGGAACTTCCTATCACGGCAAGTGTTCGAGGCAATTGGGATGATTGTGTCCTTGAGGCTTTAGATGGGCAATATGGCTTGGAAGACCCACAGGAAGTCCAGCTCTTGCGTATGACGCAGTATTTGATGGAGCGAATGGATCCTGCAACGATTGACTGGCTGCGAAGCTTACCTATGCTAGAAAAGAGAGAAGTTGACGGACTGCGTTTTTCTCTTTCTCATAATTTGCCAAATAAGAACTATGGTGGTGACTTGCTAGTTGAGAATGATACAGAGAAATTTGACCAACTCCTAGATGATGAAGTGGACGTGGCAGTCTATGGTCATGTTCATAAGCAGTTGCTTCGTTATGGCAGTCAAGGGCAACAAATCATCAATCCAGGTACCATTGGTATGCCTTATTTTAATTGGGAAAAGTTAAAAAATCACCGTGCCCAGTATGCCGTGATAGAAGTGGAAGATGGGGAATTGGTAAATATTCTATTCCGAAAAGTTTCTTATGATTATGAAGCGGAGTTAGAATTGGCCAAGTCCAAGGGGCTTCCTTTTATCGAAATGTATGAAGAACTACGTCGAGATGACAACTATCGGGGGCACAATCTAGAACTCTTAGCTAGTTTAATTGAAAAGCATGGGTATGTAGAGGATGTGAAGGATTTCTTGGAGGCTATAAAGTCAGAATACAAGATAGACTAGTTTCTTTAAACCCCTGAAAATTAGTTGGAACTGGATGAGGGAATCCCTGACTTAAATGATGGATTTCGTTTGGTTACTCATCCTTGTTCCAATTTCTTTCTATGAAAAATCTCTGCAAGCTCTTTCAAAATATGGTAGAATGGATGCAGTAGAATTAGAAAAGGAAATCGATTATGAAATTTCTTGAATTAAATAAAAAACGTCATGCGACTAAGCATTTTACTGATAAACCGGTAGATCCCAAAGATGTGCGTACGGCTATCGAAATCGCAACCTTGGCCCCAAGTGCCCACAACAGCCAGCCATGGAAGTTTGTGGTTGTTCGTGAGAAAAATGCTGAATTGGCAAAATTAGCTTATGGTGCGAACTTTGAGCAGGTATCATCAGCGCCTGTAACCATTGCCTTGTTTACAGATACAGACCTTGCCAAACGCGCTCGCAAGATTGCTCGAGTTGGCGGCGCTAATAACTTTTCTGAAGAGCAACTTCAATATTTTATGAAGAATCTGCCAGCTGAATTTGCGCGTTACAGTGAACAACAGGTCAGCGACTACCTAGCCCTCAATGCAGGTTTGGTTGCCATGAATTTGGTTTTGGCTCTTACAGACCAAGGAATCGGTTCTAACATTATCCTTGGATTTGACAAATCAAAAGCCAATGAAGTTTTGGATATCGAAGACCGTTTCCGCCCAGAACTCTTGATTACAGTGGGTTACACAGACGAAAAATTGGAACCAAGCTATCGCTTGCCAGTAGATGAAATCATCGAGAAAAGATAGAAGGAAGAAAAAATGACAGCAATTGATTTTACAGCAGAAGTAGAAAAACGCAAAGAAGGCCTCTTGGCTGACTTGTTTAGTCTTTTGGAAATCAACTCAGAACGTGATGACAGCAAGGCCGATGCTGAGCATCCATTTGGACCTGGGCCAGTAAAAGCCTTGGAAAAATTCCTTGAAATCGCAGACCGTGATGGCTATCCAACTAAAAATGTTGATAACTACGCAGGACATTTTGAGTTTGGTGAAGGAGAAGAAGTTCTCGGAATCTTTGCTCACATGGACGTGGTGCCAGCTGGTAGCGGTTGGGACACGGACCCTTATACATCAACTATCAAAGATGGTCGCCTTTATGCGCGTGGAGCTTCAGATGACAAGGGTCCTACAACAGCTTGTTACTATGGCTTGAAAATCATCAAAGAATTGGGTCTTCCAACTTCTAAAAAAGTTCGTTTCATCGTTGGAACAGACGAAGAGTCAGGCTGGGCAGACATGGACTACTATTTTGAACATGTAGGACTTGCGAAACCAGACTTCGGTTTCTCTCCAGACGCTGAGTTCCCAATCATCAATGGTGAAAAAGGGAACATTACGGAATACCTTCACTTTGCAGGTGAAAATACAGGTGCAGCTCGCCTTCACAGCTTCACAGGTGGTTTGCGTGAAAACATGGTACCTGAATCAGCAACAGCAGTCGTTTCAGGTGACTTGGCTGACTTGCAAGCTAAACTAGATGCCTTTGTTGCAGAACACAAACTCAGAGGAGAAATTCAAGAAGATGCTGGCAAATACAAGGTCACCATCATTGGTAAATCAGCTCATGGTGCTATGCCTGCTTCAGGTGTCAATGGTGCGACCTATCTGGCCCTCTTCCTCAGTCAGTTTGACTTTGCAGGACCTGCAAAAGACTACCTCGACATCGCTGGTAAGATTCTTTTGAATGACCATGAGGGTACAAATCTCAAGGTTGCTCATGTAGATGAAAAGATGGGTGCCCTTTCTATGAATGCCGGTGTCTTCCGCTTTGATGAAACAAGTGCTGACAATACCATTGCCCTTAACTTCCGTTATCCAAAAGGAACAAGCCCAGAGCAAATCAAGTCAATCCTTGAAACCTTGCCAGTTGCTTCTGTTAGCCTTTCTGAACACGGTCACACACCTCACTACGTGCCAATGGAAGATCCACTTGTACAAACCTTGTTGAATGTCTATGAAAAACAAACTGGTCTTAAAGGTCATGAGCAAGTCATTGGTGGTGGTACCTTTGGTCGCTTGCTGGAACGTGGAGTTGCCTACGGTGCCATGTTCCCAGACTCAATCGATACCATGCACCAAGCCAATGAATTTATCGCCTTGGACGATCTCTTCCGAGCAGCAGCAATCTATGCAGAAGCTATTTATGAATTGATCAAATAAAACGATAGAAGTCTGAGATGTTATGCTTGGACTTCTTTTTGGAGGGAAAACAGATGTCTCAAATTGAAAGAATCAAGAAAGCTATTATAGCGGATCCGCAGAATACCAGCTATACAGAACGCGGAATTGAGCCTCTCTTTGCGGCGCCAAAAACTGCCCGCATCAATATTGTCGGTCAGGCTCCTGGGCTTAAAACGCAAGAAGCTGGGATCTATTGGAAGGATAAGAGTGGCGATCGCTTGCGTGAGTGGCTAGGTGTGGATGAAGACACCTTTTACAATTCAGGTTATTTTGCAGTTCTGCCCATGGATTTTTACTTTCCAGGACATGGCAAGTCGGGTGATCTTCCACCTCGTACAGGTTTCGCAGAAAAATGGCATCCGCAACTCTTGCAAGAGTTGCCCGATATCCAATTAACTCTCTTGATTGGGCAATATGCCCAAGCCTATTATTTACAGGAAAAAATCAGTGGCAAGGTGACAGAGAGAGTAAAACATTACCAGAACTACTTACCAACCTATTTTCCTCTAGTTCACCCTTCTCCCCGTAATCAAATTTGGATGGCTAAAAATCCTTGGTTTGAGTCAGAAGTAGTGCTAGAGTTGAAAAAAAGAATTAAAACCATTTTAGGAGAAAAAGAATGAAAGAAATAGCCTTCGATGCATTTTACCAGCTTTATCAAAATGAGCAACTTTCTCTAGTGGACGTGAGAGAAGTAGATGAGTTTGAGTCTCTTCATTTAGAAGGTGCTCGTAATTTACCTCTCAGTCAATTGGCTGATACTTATGAACAACTAGACAAAGACCAGCTTTACTACGTGATTTGTAAATCAGGAATGCGTTCAGCGCGTGCTTGTCAATTTCTAGCTGAACAGGGTTATGACGTTATCAATGTCCAAGGTGGAATGACGGCCTTTGAAAATCTTTAAATATATAGTGACAGATCCTAACCTTCCCTTGCTCGGTTCCAACTGAGTGAGGGATTTTGTTTTTAGATAATTCTTAATTTTAAAAATATTGAAAACATTCAATGATTAATTTTGGATACTTTTTTCAGAGTCTTAATCATGGTATACTAGGTCAGTATTTTAGAAATATGAAGGAGATTTTTATGGCTAAAAAAGGTGCCCTAACAGGTTTACTCCTGTTTGGAATATTTTTTGGTGCGGGGAACTTGATTTTTCCGCCTTCTCTGGGTGCTCTATCTGGAGAACATTTTCTTCCTGCCATCGCAGGTTTTGTCTTTTCAGGCGTCGGTATCGCCGTCTTGACCCTTATTATTGGAACGCTAAATCCTAAAGGATATATCTACGAGATTTCAACAAAGATAGCGCCTTGGTTTGCGACTCTTTACCTCTCAGTTCTTTACTTGTCAATCGGTCCATTCTTTGCTATTCCACGTACTGCTACAACGGCTTACGAAGTAGGGATTAGCCCCCTTTTGTCTGATGCAAATAAAGGACTTGGCTTGATTGTCTTTACAGTTCTTTATTTTGCGGCAGCTTATCTGATTTCGCTTAATCCATCAAAAATCTTGGATCGTATTGGCCGTGTTTTAACGCCAGTTTTTGCGATTTTGATTGTTATATTAGTTGTTCTAGGAGCTTTCAAATATGGTGGAACAAGTCCTCAAGCTGCTTCAACTGCTTATCAAGCTTCTGCCTTTGGTACAGGTTTCCTAGAAGGTTACAATACCTTGGACGCCCTTGCCTCAGTTGCCTTTAGCGTAATCGCAGTTCAAACCTTGAAACAACTTGGATTTTCAAGTAAGAAAGAATACATTTCGACTATTTGGGTTGTTGGAATCGTTGTTGCTCTGGCCTTTAGTGCCCTTTACATCGGTTTAGGTTTCCTTGGAAATCATTTCCCAGTACCAGCTGAAGCGATGAAGGGTGGAACGCCAGGTGTTTACATCTTGTCACAAGCCACTCAAGAAATCTTTGGCTCAACAGCTCAACTCTTCCTTGCAGCTATGGTGACTGTAACCTGCTTCACAACAACAGTTGGTTTGATTGTGTCTACAGCTGAGTTCTTTAATGAACGCTTCCCAAAAATCAGCTACAAGGTTTATGCGACAGCCTTTACCTTGATTGGATTTGCCATTGCCAATTTGGGTCTTGATGCGATTATCAAGTACTCCATTCCAGTATTGGTTATCTTGTACCCAATCACGATTGCCATCGTTATGATTGTCATTGTCAACAAATTTGTTGCCCTTTCAAAACCAGGTATGCAGTTGACAATTGCTGTTGTTACAGCTATTGCCATTGCAAGCGTATTAGGAAGCTCATTTAAGGTTGAGTTTCTTGCAAATCTTGTCAACGCTCTTCCTTTTGCAAAGGCATCTCTTCCATGGTTGGTGCCAGCAGTTGTCGGAATCTTGCTCTCATTGGTTTTACCAAACAAGCAAGAGAGTGACGTTTTTGAGATGGAATAAAAAAACCTTGGCATAAGTGTACTGACCCCAAAAAGTTAGACAATTAATTTATCCGAAGGATTTAGTTCTGTATTGCACAGGACTGAGTCCTTTT